>DCWO01000055.1:0-8653 GCA_002328865.1 Dehalococcoidia bacterium UBA2160
CGGCCGCACCAAACTTGAGGTCAAACCGACCGGGGGAAGACCGTACCAGGCTTATAACCTGTACTACCATTGCGCAGCGTACGTCGACGAGTTGGCTACGGTGCGGCAGCGTCACCAACTCTTTCTTGAGTTCCCGAGAGCCTATCCGTTGGAGGCGCCGCCCACGTTCAAGCGTGTGTCGCCGTTGTTCCATCCCAACATCTACCCGCACGGGGTCTTTTGTCTTGGCTTCGAGGGCGAGCGAAAATGGCGTTCTGGCATCTCGCTGGAGAGCCTCGTGTTGCATGTCAGCCGCCTGATCAGGTTCGATCCTGACTGGGTGAACCTCGACCCACCCGCCAATCGAACCCAGAATTTCTGGCAGGACTGGATAGCCAAGTACGCCTTGCCCGCCGACAACGATCCGTTCGTTCTAGGGGAGGAGCCCGAAATTGCACGGGCAAGGTCCGCCCCAGAGCAGGCTGAGGAGAGTCCCAGACAAATCCCGACGCCGCCAGCCAGGCGCGCGATACGAATCGGCACAAACCGAACGTCGTCCGATGCCGATCCTGATGCTCCGCCGCCGGCAGGAACTCGGAGGCAGCGGCCGTCCGGTCCGATCCGCATTTCACGGAACGCCCCGGGGTTGTGAATCACGTTCGGAGCAACTCGAACGCAACGAGCTTCATATGGAAGTAAGCCTATCGCGTCATCCGATCCCGTATCAGCTTCCGCTCGGGAGCGATGGCTACGAGCGTATCGTAGCCGATGGAACGATCGCGTCGAAACAACTGCTCGTGTTTCTTTCGCACGACGTATACGATTTCATCCGCGCCCAATCACGCGAATACGCCCCTCAAGAGATCGGCGGCGTGCTGTTGGGCCAATACTGCATCGACAACGACACGAAGTTCGTGATCGTGCCGACGGCCGTGGCGTGCGATTTGGGTTCGGCCACCCCGGTCAGCATCCAGTTTCCGCCCGAATTCTGGCAGCAGGTGGAGGAGGTTCACACCTCCGAGTTTCCGGGTCTGTTGCGCATCGGCCCGTATCACTCGCATCCGGGATACGGGGTCAATCCTTCGGGCACCGACCATGCGACGATACTTGGCGCATTCTCAAAACCCCACCACATTAGCCTGATCTACGACCCGCACGCGGACCAGATCGGCTACACATGCTGGGACGACGGCGCCCTCAAACCTCCCTCGGGATGTTTCGTCTACGAGCACCGAGAGCCCGAGGACCTGGTCAAGCAGCTCATGGACGCGCGTCCCGACTAGAACCCGCGTCGCTGCTGGGTTCCCGCGAGAGAGATGTTTGTTGGGCGAGCAACTTCAGATATTCGTACGATCCCCGGGAGGAGCGCGGTTCTTCACGTGGGAGCCGCCATCGGGTGACACTCCGATCGCCGCCCTCGTCGAATCATTGCGGACCGAGTACCCGCGGAGTCAACACGGCCCCATCGACTTGATCGACGAATCGTCCGGCAAGCTGATTGATCCGGACCTTTCCGCGCAGGAAATGGCGGATCGAGTTCTTGGAATTCGCACCGGTTACGTCAGCGACGCGCTGAACCAACTCGAAGCGTTGAGGCGACAAGAGGGGCCCGCCTTCGGCTATCGCCACGAGCCTGGCACTTCCACGATCTCATTGGATCTTTCGTATCCAGGACTGGACCGAATCGATTCCTTGGACGGGAGCGGCATAGTCGTGAAAGGCCGCCACCGGGCGACGCTGATTCTTCCCAGTGACTTTCCTGAGAAACCGCCGCGAATCTTCTGGCAGTCATCGGTCTTTCATCCGAACCTGGCAGTCGATGAAGAGGTCTGGCCTCCGAGATACGACTGGGCAGACGCCCCAACGCTGCTGGAGTTCGTAGCAGCGCTGATCGAGACGTTGACCGGCGACCTGTATCACGTCGGCCGACGGTTTAGCATTCGCCGTCGCCGCGAACTCAATCCGCAAGCCGCGAACTGGTATCGACGGAATCGACAACCCGTGGCGGCGCTGGCGGCGTGTGCACGTCAAGACCGCCATACGCCGATAGACGGTTATCCTCTTGACTCAGTGTCCGTAGACTGGGAGTTGCAAGGCGAACTGAGCGGCAGCGACACGACAGTTTTCGTGTCCCGACAGGCTATCGACGGCATCCCGGAATTTGGGGGCCGATGTGCGGCGTGGTTGATCGGTCAAACTGGACGGCACGGACAAGCCGACTGGCTATACGTCGATCGCGTGACCTCTCGGGTCGGACACGGATTGTCGGGAGCGCCGATAAACGCGATCGGCATCTTACGAGGGCCTGGAGAGAGTGACCCTCAGTTGGAGCACGATCGGCCACTGCCGCTCGATGCCCGGGTGCGCGACGGCGGCGTGGTCCTGCGCGTCGACTCCGGAGACTTGGCTGGCTACATGGTGGAGGTCGACGGCGCCTCTTCCACGGAGCAGGCGCCTCAACCGCCTCAGGCGTCGGGACGACCCATCACGATCAAAGGGCCATCCGCGGAGCAGGCTGAAGAAACGATCGAAGCAGCCGAATTCGGAGCGCCGCCGGAGGGCGCCGAGGACGCGGGCCGTTTGTTCGCGCGCGATCTGGAGGCGCCCATTTGCATGTACTGTGATATCGTGTGTGTTCGGAGTGAGGATTGGGGCGCTTGTGCGGATTGTGGTTTCGTAGTGCATGCCGGATGTTTACACCAACTGGGAGGGTGTCCGAATACGGATTGCCCGCGTAGCGTTCTCGAACCTCGATCGACGGCTAATCCGTGACCGAGACGGGAGAGCAGTTGCGTAGCTGAAGGATCGCCATGGTAGAACCAATTGACATAGCAAACCAACGACCGGAATCGTCCGTCGAGGAGTTGGACTCGGACCTTAGGCATGAGATCGATCTCGTTGACAGGCTGCTCAACATCGACGAAAAGATTCGTCACATGGAGGAAGTCGCCGCGCATCTGGAATCGACCTCGGCGAGATTCTCGAGCCACCCGACGATGCGGCGATTGAAGACTGAAGTCAACGACAGGCTATTCGATCTGCGGAACACGGAACAACAGCTCACGCGAATCGAAGAACAGCTCGGGCAACATGCCGCCGAGCCGGTGGACCTAACGTTGCAGCAAACCCTCAATGTTGTACAAAGCCTTCGTGGCGTGGCGGAGACCATCCCCGACGACGAACGAATCGCTGACGTTTCCACGAGCGTGTGCGAAGGGTTGGAGTCGTTCGTCACGTCCGTGCTTCCCTCGGTCGAATCTGAAGACGATGACGGTTCGTCCGATGGGCCGAGTCCGGCGGACCTCACCATGGCGCTCGAAGTGATCGAGGCCATCCTAGCCTGTCCTGGCGGGGACCGCACGGCCATCTACAGGTCTTTGCGGCAACAGTTCCTGGACTCCGCGTGTTACTCGGCCTGGAAACGGGTAAACCGGCTGCCTGACATGCGGTTGGACCTTGCCACGAAAAAAGAGTATCTGCACGGCGCCCTGACGATCTGGCAGCTTCTGCCCGACCTGAGCGAAAACGCCGGCAGCCCGCGCCTCAGCCGGCTCCCCGACGAGATGCACCGCGCCGTCCAACAAGTGCTGCTGCGCCACGTGGTCGGCACGGTGGAAACTGGCGATCTGGACAGCCTCGTGGATACGGCTCTGCTGACGAAGGAACTCTCCGATGAGTATCTGGAGATGATACCGGCCATATCGCTGCCCGATGCTCAGTCGGCGTTGGGCATTCAGGCCGCCGAGGCCATCATTCGAAGGATCAGGGTCGAATTGTCGGCCCTCGGCTCCCAACGCGAATTAGAACTGTGCCTGAGCGTGGTATCGATCTTGAGAACGGTGTCGGTTCTTGAAGACGACGAGCGCATCGCAGAACTCGCCCGCCCGATATCGCGCGCGAAATGGAGGTTGAGATTCCTCGACGGTCTGAGGACGATTCGCCGGGCTTCACTGCCAACGTTTGTAGGCCTGATGGGGATCGGGGCGCTGACTGCCGGGTACATCGGGTTGGCCGTGCTGATTCAACGCTTGTACGAAATCAACCTTCCGCTCGCCCCATGAGCGTTGCGAAGCGTCGAGCCCGATAGATGGCCAGGGTAACGAGACGAGGCGACAAATCGAACCGTCCGGAGGTAAGGCATGCGCCAGGCTCGATTCGAGTATCGCGAAAGCCTGTCCGCTCTGTTCGCATCACATCGCCCGTCGACGGATCTGCAGTTGAGCGCTTCGCCACGGCAGTGAGAGGCGCCGCGAATCCAGGCGACACGCTGAAGCTCAAATGCAGCGGGATCGAGTCGGTCAAGTGTCGCGTCAAGAGCGACGGCTCTTGGGCCATGCCGGACATCGACCTAGCGCCGGGCGCGCACGAAATCACCGTCGAGAACCTGGACCACCCGGGAACCGCCGCGATGGTCCGAATCTTCGTCTCCGAGATCCCGGCAATATCGGTGATATCGCCAATGGCGGGTGAAACTGTTGAAGCCAAGCACATCGAGGTCACGGGCAAAGCGTCGCCGGGGCGATTGGTCTGTCTCCGGTTGGGGCGCAAGACGCTGACGGAGCGGGCCGGCGAGTCGGGATCGTTCCGGTTCACCGACGTTGAACTCCCCGCTTGGGGTGACCAGAAGTTGATGCTCTACTACGCTGAAGCGCCCAGCCAAGGCAACGTGGACATCTCAGTGCGCTGGCCCGGCCTCGATCTTCCAGCCCTGGTCGACCCGGTCACGCGGTCGCCTTTGAAGCCCGGCGCCGACATCGTCCGATGCTCGAACTGCTATACGTACTGCTACAGGTCCACTTGGGTGAGGGTCGGCAAATGCCCGAGGTGCGACGTGTCCGGAGATTACTGGACGCGAACGGCGCCGATCTTTCACACTCCGCGGGCCAACCTGAGAATGTAGCGTCTGTTCGGGACGAATGAACGGAGAAACAAGTTTGGACCGTTACACGAGGCTCGTCGAACTCGGCTGGAATATGGACCTGCTTCGCAGCGGGACCGTGATGGTCGTCGGCGCGGGGGCTTTGGGAAACGAGATCATCAAGAACCTGGCGCTGGCGGGCGTTGGGAACGTGTTGGTCGTGGACCTCGACGAGATAGAAACGCACAACCTCACACGGTCTGTGCTGTTCCGGGGGGCCGACGTGGGACGCAGGAAAGCCGAGGTGGCGGCACGCGCGGCGGCGGACATCGAGCCGCAAATCAACATCCGATGGTTCGACACACCGGTCCAGAACACGCTGGGTCTCGGGGTGTTCAGGAACGTAGACGTCGTCCTGGGCGGACTCGACAACATTCAGACGCGAAGGGATCTGATGCGCTCCTGTATGCTCACCGATACGCCGTTCATCGACGGCGGGCTGTATTTTCTGGACGGGGACGTACGGACGTTCCTGCCGCCATTCCCCGTTTGCTTCGACTGCACAATGACTCAGGACGAACGAGACGCCGGTTGGCGTCGCTGGTCGTGTCTGGGCCTCTTGGGCGACGACGGGGCCGGTGTGGGACCCACCGCGCCTACGGTGGCGTCGATGATCGGTGGGCTACAGGTGCAACTCGCCCTCAAGTACCTCCATCGGGACTTTGACGGCGCTTTCGAGATGCGAGTTCCCAACGGCGTGCGCATCCGGTTCAACGGGTTCGCCGACGAGTATGAGCGATGGGACTTGAACCGCGAGACCGATTGCCCGACGCATCTGACGGCCACGTCCATCCCCGAATCGTCGATCACGTCGATACCCCACGGCGCTGACATGGCGGCCTCCCAGCTCCTCGAACTAGCTCAAGCGGAGCTAGGCCCCGAAGCGTATGTCGAGCTTGGATTTGACGTGGTTCACAGCCTGCAATGCTATCAATGCGGGCGAAGCGAAGCATCGGCTCGGCGTCGGGGCGCCCTCGGCATCGCCGAGACGATGTGCCCGACATGCACGCCGTCGACCTGCGCCGAGTGCGGCCATTCCATCGCCAAAACAATCGCAAGCAGGCCAGACCTGGTCTTCCCCGACAAGGTGGATTGCGCGTCCTGCTTCGAGTCCAACCCCTTGGTGTTGCGCGACGCTCAGACGTTGAATCGCATAGAACCTGACTCGGCCGCATTGGCCTACACGCTGGCCGAACTCACAGTGCCGATGATGGACATCCTCGAGGCTAGGGACTTCGACGGCCAAAAGAGCATGTACTTGCAGCTTGACGGAGACCGCGACAGAGTGTTCGGGGCTTCGTGATCCGACAACCTCGATTGATCGCTGGATGAAGCGGAGGAACAGATGCCGATACGAATAGTCAGAGACGACACGCCAGGCGAGGCCCGCCCGGACAACGATGCGGACTTGCCGGCCATCGTGGTGAATCCGCCCGGTGCGTCGCACAACCGACCGAAGGATCCGCCGGTCGACATGAAACTGCCGCCCGTCGATGCGAAGACATCCCCGTTCGAGGCCAAGAAGTCGCCGGACGGCATAAGCCTGCCGAAGCCGACGACGTGGGCGATGGTCGCGTGCCAGTGCACGACCACCGGGCGTTCGTATCAGCTCACGTTCCGCCATGAGAACGACCAGTTCGTGCTGAAGGCGATCGATCGCCAGATATCAGGCTCCGCGTCGAACGACGTGGGCGGCATCGAGGGACCGTTCGAGTGGAGTGGGTTCGAGTGTCCCGAATGCCGACGCGGGTGGACCAAAGGCGACGACAACGCTCCAGCGTGGCCTGTGTTGATGTGCTCCTGCAAGTCGCTGTTCTGCACTCGCAAGGGCGTTTACAGCAAGAAGGGCAAAGACGGGCCGGAGTGGTGGTGGCAGTGCCCCAAGTGCCGCATCGACGCCCTGGTCGAGTTACGGCTGGAGTCGTTGGAGGGCGTGGCGATCAAGGGTAAGTAGCAACTACCGGGTGTTCGTTTCCACCCACGCATCGAGATTAGCGATGAGCCATCATCGTTCCAAATGCGCTACCTACCGCCACGTCTCGGCGTTGTCTTGGGGGCGGCAGCCGATCTCGTCGCGGGAATTGGAGATGTCCCAGAAGCGCCACTTGTTGTCGGATACCCCGTAGTAGATGCCGAAGCGCAGGTCGTCGGGCGCGTCGATGCAGCTTTCTACGAGCCGCACAAGGTCGCCGTGGGTGAGCAGCGTCGCGAACTGCCGGGGCTCCATAGGCCGGCTCTGCCGATTGAGCGTTCCTATGCGCATGCAGAGGACGGACAGGCCGAACAGGTCGGAGTAGTACCGGCCGGCCGCCTCGCCGAACGCCTTGCCGATGCCGTAGGGGCCGTCAGGACGGATGGGCATGGACGTGGTCACGAGCGGTATGGCGTCCGGGTCGAGGTCATCGTACTGGCCCGCGACGATCGCCGAGTACGGGTGGTCGTTCTCGTAGTTGCCGGTTGCGTGGTTGGAACTCGCGAATATGACCCGTCTGGCCCCCGCGACCCTCGCCGCCTCGAGGGCGTTGTAGGTCGAGGGCAGGTTGTTCCGGTGAACCACATCCCACGGGCTGTGCTGGGACGGAATGCTGGCCAGGTCGATCACGGTGTCGGCCCCTTCGAAGGCGGGCTGGATGGCTGACAGATCAGTCGTGTCGGCGACGAGGCAGTCGAAGCCATCGATGGGCACGATATCGACCCCGCTGAGATTGTAGCTGTCGTTGAGGCCGTTTCTCAGGACGGACCCCACCAGGCCAGAAGCTCCGGTTATCAGCACCTTTTTGTTCGTTGGCATTGCTCTCCTCTGCATGTTGGTTTGATTGTCCCGAGAGATTATAATGCCATCGCGCCAACTCGCACCGAGGTATCGAGAATGACGACTGACGTCGGCGCCGAGAGACTGCCCACAGGATCGATGTCATCGGAGGATTCACGTTGAACGAATGGACCATGGACCGATGGAAATACTTCGACATCACCCACCGGGATCATATCCTGTGCAATCCGACGACGATCGAGAAGCTCGACGAGTTTATCGGCTTGCTCCGACTTGAACGGGAGGCGTCGGTGCTGGATGTCGCCTGCGGCAAGGCCGAAATGCTGGTGAGGATGGCTGAAACTTACGGCATCACGGGCGTTGGCATCGATAAATCGCCGTTCGCCATTGCGGACGCCGAGGCCAAACGAGACGAACGCGTTTCCGGCGTCAACCTCGAGTTCGTCCTCGGCGACGGCGCGGACTACGAACCCGCTTCGCCGGAGTCGTTCGAGTTGGCGTCGTGTATTGGCGCGAGCTGGGTGTTCGGCGACCATCGGGGCACGTTGCGTGCGCTGACGGCGATGGTCAAGCCGGGCGGTCTGGTCCTAGCGGGCGAGCCGTTTTGGATCAACGATCCGCAACCGGAGCACCTCGCAGCCGAAGGTCAGGACGAACCGTTCTTCAGCACTCACGACGGCAACGTAAAGATCGGCGAAGAAGAAGGCTTGACGCTGCTGTACACCATTGTCAGCAATCAAGACGACTGGGACCGCTACGAAGGATTGCAGTGGCGCGCGGCGGCCGAATACGCGCGCGAGCATCCGGATGACCCTGATCTGCCGGAAGTGCTTGCCCGTGTCGCCAGAGGGCGCGACATCTACCTCAAGTGGGGGCGAAGAGACTTCGGCTGGGCGATCTATCTGTTTCGGAAGCCCGGGTAGAGTTGGGCCTCGAAGTCCTCTATCGGGTTGGGTTTGCCCATGGGGGAGACCCTTCGCTTC
>DCWO01000055.1:9008-28923 GCA_002328865.1 Dehalococcoidia bacterium UBA2160
TCAGGATGGTGAGAGGTGTTGTGGTTGCGAGAGGCGCACAGGTTCGTGAGAGGCGTACGGGGTTGGCCGAGGGAGCACAGGATGACGTCAGGGACCCAAGGGACGGAAGAGACCAGAGGGGCCAAGTTGGAACCGTGACGGAGTGCGTGGTCGAGACAACACGAATGAAAATGTGCACGGTGATTGGGATGTCGACACAGGGTCGCTCCACGAGAGAGAACAGTGAGGGATGTAGATGAGCAAGTCTGAAGCCGAGATCATCCTGGAATTGGCCAAAGAACGTGGGGCGCTGTTGTTCGGCGAGTTCCAACTCTCGGCCGGAGGCACGAGCAACTACTACTTCGACGGGCGGATCATCACGCTCGACCCCGAGGCGGGGTACCACGTCGCCAAGGCAATCCTCCCCATCCTCAAGGATTGCGATGCGCAGGCGATCGCCGGCCCAACGCTTGGCGCCGACCCGATCGTCGCCTCGGTTTCGACGGTGAGTCACCTCGAAGGGCATCCCGTGCCTGGGTTGATCGTGCGCAAAGAGGCCAAGGAGCACGGCGGCAAACGCGCCATCGAGGGTCCGATGGCCGATCTCGGCCCGAACGCTCGCATCGCGGTGGTCGACGACGCATGTACTTCCGCTGCCAGCCTGTTCCATGCGATCGACGCGGTGGAAGCTGCCGGTCACCGGGTCGTAAAGGTCATCACAATCCTGGACCGCGACGCGGGGGGCGGCGCGGAGCTTAGACGCCGGGGCTACGATTTCGTCGCGCTGCTTAAGGCGAATGAACAGGGAGAGATCGTTCCGGCCTGACAGCGAGCGAGTTCAGTTAACGGCGCTAATCCGTTTCCGTTTCGCCGTGTTGCGCACCAACAACGGACGTGAGGGATTCTTCTGCTCGGCGGCCACATTGCCAACGGCCAGTTGGAGCGGCGATGCTCACCCCCAGATCCCCTCGTAGATGAGTCGGATACCCAGGATCAGGACGACTATCAGGAGCAGGCGCATTATCCACGGACCTTTGACCTTGCTGGTCAACCGGGCGCCGATCTGACCGCCGACAACCAGTCCGATGCCTGTGAACAGGAATGTTGGATACCACTCAACATGCCCGAGAGTCGCATGGGTCGCCGCCCCAACCGTCGCGTAGAAAGACAGGGCAAACACCGAGGTGGCCACCGCGACTCTCACCGGAAACCCGAATGCGGAGATCAGCACCGGCGTGCGCAGGAACCCTCCGCCCGTTCCGAAGAAGCTCGAAATGAACCCCAGGAAGACGTTGAATGACGTCGCCAGGAGTTCGTTGAACTCGTACCGGTACTCGATCCTGTCTTCAGTGCGTATCCGCCGTGAACGCACGGTCGTCGAGAGGATGTGTTTAGGCGATTCGACGGTCTCGGGGTCGGGCAGATTGGGCCGGAGGGCCAAGAGGGCGGCTAGAGCGAGCAACAGGACGCCGAAGAGGATGCGGAACGTGTTCGGAGCAATCGAACCGACGCCCAAGGCGCCGAGCACCGACCCGGGTATCGCGGCGGCGGCAAAGAGCAAGCCGCTGCGGTAGTCGATCACCTTCATCCGCCGGTACGCGACCGCGCCGGAAATGCTGCTGATCGCGACCGAGGCGAGAACCGTTCCGGCCATCACTTTGGGTTCGAGGTCCATGAAGACCAAGAGGATCGGGCCGAGGATGAACCCACCGCCGGCGCCGACGAGGATGCCGTATGCCCCGGTGCCGAGGCCCATCAGGATCAGCCATAGCCAGTCCACTTAGCGGACCGCGGACTTTAGGCGGTCAGCATGCGCACGGTTTCGTGCACAAGCTCAGCGGGGACGTCGTTGCGGGTGGCGGCGTTCCCGATGCCGTCAAGCAATACCCAACGAATCGTGCCCGCCGCGGTCTTCTTGTCGGAGCGCATGGCTTCTTCGATGGCCTCCACCTCGATGCCTCGGCAATCCAGGGGCAGCCCGTAGGCGCCCAGAATCGAGCGCTGGCGCGCCACCTCGCCCGCCGACATCATGCCCATCGACTCGCCGATGTGGGCGGCGCCCATCATCCCGATGCTGACGGCCTCGCCGTGGAGATACGTCCCGTAACCGGTGGCCGCCTCGATGCCGTGGGCGATTGTGTGCCCGTAGTTGAGCAGTATTCGGACCCCCAGGGTCTCGCGCTCGTCCTGGGAGACGACGTTGGCTTTGATTGCAACGCTGCGCCGAATCACATCCGTCGCGATTTCCGGTTCGAGCGCCATGATCGGCTCTCGTTGGCTCTCGAACGTGGACAGCAGCCCTTCGTCCATGATGAGCCCGTGCTTGATCGCCTCGGCCCACCCAGATGTGAGCTCCCTCGATGGCAGGGATTGGAGCGAAGACACGTCAGCCAACACGAACTTGGGCTGGTAGAAGGCTCCGACGAGGTTTTTGCCCTGCGGCAGATCGACGGCCGTCTTGCCTCCGACCGCAGCGTCCATCATCGCCAGCAGACTGGTCGGCGCCTGGGCCAGCGGCATGCCCCGCAGGTATGTCGCCGCAACGAAGCCTGCGAGATCACCGACTACGCCGCCGCCCACCGCGACGATCAGGTGGCCACGTTCGGCTTTGTGTCCGGCCAGCCAGGTGTAGATGTGCTCCGCCATGGCCAGCGTCTTGCTGCGCTCGCCGGGCGGGATGAAGAACAGGTGGGTGGGGATGTCGACGGCTTCCATCGCCCGCTGAGCTCGTCGGGCCTGACCGCGAACTCCCTCGTCGGAGACTATGTACGCGACGGGCGGATCGAGGAGCCTCCGCACCCTGGCGCCAAGTTCGTCCAGGATGTCCCAGCCTACCCACAGAGGATAGTCGCCTGAAGATGTGTGCACCTCGGCGGCGAGGTCCGCTTCTTTAGGAATCGCTTTCGACGTGTTGTCGTTTGCCATGTTCCATCCTCGGATCGCCTCTCGTGCAGCTTGGATGGGCGTCAAATCGTCCGTGTTGACGATCCATGTCGCACGGTTGTAGTTCTCTTGGCGCAGCGCTTTCAGCGATCGGACCCTGTCGAGCGATTCGTCGTCGGCGAGCATTGGGCGGACGGCGACATCGTCGGCTTCGATCTCCTGTTGAAGCTCCAGCCTCTCCAGGATTCTCTCGGGGCTGGCTTCCAGGAGCACCACGAGGCCGTTTGACTCCATCGTGTGGCGGTTGGCCGCGCCCATGATGATCCCGCCGCCGGTCGACACCACCTGGCGCGAGCCTTGCGCGACTTTCGCCAGAGTCCGATGCTCCAATTCTCTGAAGCCGGATTCGCCGTCCCGGGCGAATATGTCTTCGATGGGCATTCCTGCGGCGCGGACGATCTCGTCGTCGGTGTCGACGAACCGCCAACCCAACAACTCTGCGGTCTTCCTACCGGTTGTGGTCTTGCCGGATCCAGAGAATCCGGTGATGAAGATGTTCTCTCTCACAGAGCATCCGTTCAGGCTGACTTTCGGAGTCGCGTAAGGCAGGGAAATGTGTGATCGACCCCGCACGAACAGAGTGGGGAGCCGCCAGATCGTCCAAATCCCGGATTACACCGGCGCCCCGCCGACACTCGGGACAAGAGTACCAGACAACAAGGGTTGGGGCTATCCCCTCAGTTGGGAGATTGTGTAGTTCGCGGCGGCATACGAAGAACCCGAGGGCAGGCACTAATGGATGAGGCATCGGTTTCGGCAGTTCAGATGCAGTGGGGTTCTGATGAGGTGGGCGAGATTTGCAGCCTCGGGTGTCCGCGCCATGAGCGGAGGAGGCGCCAAAAACACACCATAAGCAGGCCGCGATGGGCCTGCCTATGCAATGAACCGGTTGGAGACCTTAAACGAGGCGGACGTTAGTCGTCCTGGATACCCTGTGCGGACAGGAACTCGACGGCCTGTTGGACCGTGGCGATGTTCTCCGCGTCTTCGTCGGATATCTCCAGGGGGATGTCATCGGTGCTGAATTCTTCTTCGAAGGCCATGATGAGCTCTACCAGGTCGAGGGAATCTGCATTGAGGTCTTCAGTAAATGACGCCTCAAGGATCACTTCCGACTCGTCCACGGTTAGCTTTTCAGCCACGACGTTTCGCACTCGCTCCAAGACTGTTGCCACTGTATTACCTCCGTGGTCGATAAGCTGTTGAAATCTTAGGGTATTACTTTTCGGTTATGGATTCCATGACCGACCCAAGCACGCCGTTGACGAATTTCGGTGAACTTTCCGATCCAAACGCTTTGGCCAGCTCAACGGCTTCGTTGACGGCGACCTTAGGCGGCGTTGCGCCCCACATGACTATCTCGTAAACGGCGATGCGCAACAAGTTCCTGTCCACGATTGCCATCTGGTTCAGGGGCCAACTCGGCGCGAACTCGGAGATAATGTTATCGATTTCTCCGAGATTTGCAAGCACACCCTTGGAAACGTCCTTGAGGAACGTCTCCGATTGAGCGTTGAATGGTTCCTCGGCGATTCGGCGCTCGACGACTTCGTCCGGTTCGTGCCTAACGCAATCGACTTCACACAGTATCTGCATTGCGGCGATTCGTGTCAGGCGTCGGGATGATGGAGCCTTTGTAGCTGTCATTGATCACGCATGTCGTCGAGCGACGTACTCACACTCTCGTAACGTGCGACATCATTTGCGCAATCACTTTCGGGACCGTCCACAAAGGTTCGAATGGGGCGCCGTCGTCGGGACGGAGCATACAATGCTAGTTCTTGTGCAACTCCAGGATGGATTGTATGTCCCCGATGTTCGCAGTGGTCGCCTGACGGCTGATCCGTTTGACCATGCCGTTGAGAGCTCTTCCGGGTCCGATCTCGAGGAAGCTGTCCACGCCCGAGTCGATGATGTAGCCTACCGAATCGTTCCATTGGACGCAAGAGCAGATCTGGGACACCAGCTCCTGCTTGACGCCGTCGGCAGTGGTTAGAGGCTTTCCAGTGCAATTGCCGATGATCGGCACTTGCGGATCGTTGAACTTGAGTGAATCGATGGCCTCGATCAGTCCCGCTTTGGCTGGCTCCATGAGCCCGGAGTGGAACGCACCGCCGACTCGGAGTTGAATGACTTTCTTGGCGCCTCTGGCGCTGGCTAAGTCCATCGCCCTGGCGATGCCCATCGGCTCGCCGCTGATCACTATCTGCTCGGCGGTGTTGACATTTGACACCCACACGCCAGTCTCGCGGGCCACTTCTTCCAGCGCCATCTGGTCAAGGCCGATGACCGCGGCCATGGTTCCGGGGTTCTTGTCGCACGCTTCCTGCATCAGGGAGCCCCGCATGTGGACCAGGCGAGCTGTTTCGGAGACATCGAGGACGCCGGCGACCGCGAGCGCCGTGTACTCGCCCAGGCTGTGGCCGGCCATCATGACCGGCTGCGGCATCTCTTTCGGATCCAGGCTCTCTTCCATGGCCTTCACGCAAGCGAGGCTGACGGCCATGATGCCGGGCTGAGCATTGATGGTTTGCCTGAGATCGTCTTCGGGGCCTTCGAAAAGCACCTTGGTTAACGGTCTTCCGAGCGCATCGTCGACCTCTTGGAACACCTCGCGGGCCGCGGGTGAGGCATCATAGAGTTCTTTGCCCATACCGACAGCCTGTGCTCCCTGACCGGGGAACAGGTATGCAACTTGTGGGCCTTGGGCGCGCTTTTGGAACGTGAGGGTCATCAAAGGCTCCTAACGATTTCGGATTGAGTCCGCGTTAGTCTGAACGCTAAATGGCAGTATCGGACGGAACCACTTCCCGGCCGTTGTAGTAGCCGCAATTGGGGCATACCCGATGGGGCAGCCTGGCGCTCCTGCACTGAGGACACTGAGAGAGTGAAGCGCGCTTCATCCCGAAGTGGGCGGAACGTCCGCCCTGACGCTTTTTCGAATGTTTCTTTTTGGGTAGCGGTGGCATTTCAGTTTCCTCTATGGTTATGTTTTCGGTGTCGGCGTAGCGGCACTGATTAGTTTTCGTCAACGTTGTGGGCGGCCAAGCTGAGCAGCGCGTCCCAACGCGGGTCGATCGCCGCGCTGTCACACAGACACTGAACGTCGTTGCGGTTGACTCCGCAGTTCGAACAGAGACCGGCGCAGGTTGGGTTGCAAAGTGGCTTCATGGGCATGTCAAGCAAGACGCAATCCCTTGCCGGGCCTGAAAGGTCCAGCATGTGGTCTTCGCTCAGATACTGATACTCGCCGTCATCGTCGAGCGGTTTCTCCTTGATACCGGTTACAGGATCCAGTAGCGGGAAGAACTCCTCTTCGATCGTTATGTCTATCGGTTGGCCGAACGCTGCCAAACATCTGCCGCACTCGACGCGGACTTCCGTGTTCAGCGACGCACTGGCCCACACGCTCTTGTCGGTCCTGAACAGCAGGACCGTTCCGGTCACCACGCTGTCTTCGGCGCCGTCCAGGAGGGCTGCCCGCTCCTCCAACTGGTACTCACGGCTGGAACCACTTGGTTCCAGCAAGAGTTGAGACACATTAAGAAGCATCACCACACCCCACACTGTCGGCGAAACTCCGGCCAATCAAGAGATATTAGAACCGATGTGGGCTTAGTGTCAAGTTTCACATAGCCTTTATTTCATGAATATTCGGGCGAAATGGTCCAAATCGGACTCAACTGGCCACAGGCGCCCCCTACCGCTGCCGTTGGGGATCGTGCTCGTCAGGCGTCAATCGCTAAGCGCCAAGCCGGCCGACACCTCCCGAAGCGCCCTCACCTACGAGGAAACCTCGGATCTCGTCGGCGAACTTGACCTCCGAATCGTCCTCGGGTTCGTAGCCCAGCATCTTGCGGGCGCTGGCAAGCGACCAGAATGCCCGTGTGTTGTTGCTTATGCCGTATACGACCAGCCACGGCACCCCGTGTTCGTTGTCGATGGTGGGTGCGTCGACGCCCTTCGAGAAGAGCTGAGCGAGGTCGCGTGGACTCGCGTAGGCGCCCAGGTCTCGTTTGAAGTTTCCCGGATCGCCTCTGTACGCGTCCGCTTTCAACTCACGGGGAGCGCCGATCCTGACCAAGACGGCGCCCATCTTGCGCGTTCCGACTCCGGCTCCACCGGTATGGACTTCTCGGCCGGAGGCGTCTCTGAACCCCATGTTGCCGCCCGCGAAAAGAAACCCCATGTGCTCGTACGCAGCCTTGGCCCACCCGTAAAAGTTGTCGGAGAGGGGCAGCGTGTACGGGTCCAAGACCTCCATTCGGCGTTCGTGGATCAGGTTGTGCTCGTACCAGTCGGATGCGTGGTTCGAGCTGGCCATGACGACGCGACTCACGCCGGCGTCGTACGCCGTGCGGTAGACGTTGTATGCCATATCCACGTTCTTCTTCTCGTCGAAGTAGTGATCCAGGGGATTGTCTCCGCGCCGGCCCCTGTGGCCGAGGTGGACCACCGCGTCCACACCCTCGAAGAGATGGGCGTACGCCGTTCGGTCCGGGTCGATGAGATCGGCGATCTCGACGTCTTCAACGACTTCGTCCCGGCGGTTGCGCTCCTTGATGTCGACCAAGACGGTCTCGTATCGTTCTCGGAACGTGGGTAGGATCATATCGGCGATGTAACCTGTTGCGCCGGTGATGAGGACCTTGTTGGGCATGCTAACGCCTCCTTGATAATCGTATGCGGCAATTATCGCATGAAGGCCCGAATCGTGGCGCGATCCGAATCGAGGCAGTGTCGGACGACGCCGGCGGGGTGACCGGTCGATCGGAACTAGAGTTGTAGGCTAGATTGGCGCGATGTGCGAGCGCCGACTAGGCGTCGACCTCGATGCGCAGCCGCTTGTTGATGCGGCCCTTGCTCTCGTGTCCGACGACCCGGATCCGTCCCACCTCAAGCGTGCTGGCCACGTGGGTCCCGCCGTCGGCCTGGAGGTCGAGGCCGGTGATATCGACTGTGCGGACCTCTTCGATCTGAGGCGGCAGCAGGTTGATCTTGGTGCGGATGAGGTCGGGGATCGCGAAGGCTTCCTCCCTCGGCAGGACCTTGATCGCGATGGCCCTGTCCGCCTGAACCTCGATGTTTACCGCAGCCTCGATCTCATCGGCGAACTCGGCCGTCATGTTCTCGAGCTCGAAGTCCATGCGGGCTTTGAGCGGCTGCATGTTGCCGCCCGTGACCTGGGCGCCGTAGTCACGCCACACGACGCCGCACAGGATGTGCAATGCGGTGTGGGTGCGCATGAGCTGGTATCGGCGCTCCCAGTCGACCGCCCCGTGTACGGTCGACGCCACATCAGGCGATTCGCCGTCGAGCTCGTGGACGTACTGGCCGTCGACGCGTGATATCTTGCGGACATTCAGCTCGGCATCGCCCGCGTGCAGGACGCCTGTGTCCGAGGGCTGGCCTCCGCCGCCGGGATAGAACGCGGTGCGGTCAAGCACCACGCCCTTGCCCGCAACCGCGACGACACGGGCGTCGAACTCACGGAGGTAGCTGTCGGCGTAGCAGAGGATGTCGGTCATGGGAGTGCGCCTTTGAGAATGTTGGGTGGGTCTCTCCGGCAAGAATTGTACGCGTGATTTTCGTCGGTGACCAGGGCGAACGGATGAAGGCTGGAGCTTCTTTTCCGTTCGCCCCTATCTCGTTTCAGTGAAATGTTTTTCAATCAACGCAGGGTCAATCGCAACGTTTCGATTCGATTCACGCGGGGGCGTAGCCTAGTCGTGCGGCGCCTCGTTGGTGAAGATGAGGCTTCCGGCTGCCATGAACATGCCGCCGACTCCCTGCACGAAGGAGGTCTTGACGCCGTCGACCTGGTGGGCCGCTTCACCTCTGATCTGGCGCACCGCCTCCTGGATGGCGAACATTCCGTACATGCCGGTGTGCGTGTAGGACAGGCCGCCGCCGTTGGTGTTCATCGGCAGCTTACCGCCTGGGGAAGTATTGCCTTCCTCGATGAACGCGCCAGCCTCACCTCGTCCGACGAAGCCGAGGTCTTCTAGCCCGTAGATGGGCAGGTGGGCGAAAGCGTCGTAGATCATCAGGTGGTCGATGTCGTCATGGGAAACCTGGGCTTCCGCGAAGGCCGCGCTGCTGGCGGTCCTGAACGCGGCCGAACTCGTCATGTCGTACATCTGGCTGACGACGGACGTTTCGACCGACTCGCCTGTGCCCATGATGTAGCAGGGGTTTGTCTTGAAATCACCGACGCGATCGGCGCTGGTGAGTATCAGGGCGCCTCCGCCGTCGGTGACGAGGCAGCACATGAGCAGGTTGAACGGGTAGCAGATCATCCGGCTCTCGAACACGTCGTTGGTCGTGATGAGGTCTCCGAACTTGGCTCGTGGGACCTTGTTGGACCACTTGCGCTGCGCCACTGCGACCGAGGCGAGCTGCTCCATGGTCGTGCCAGTCTCTTTGAGGTAGCGAAGCACGCCCATGCCGAATTGGGTGGTTGGGCCGAACGTGCCGTAGATCGACTCGAACTGGCCGGGGTACGAGTTGTCCCGCTGGCTTCCTCGGCCGCCTGGCACCCCAACGCGACTTCGTCCGCTCTCGCCGTGGGTGATGAGCACGGTCGTGGCCAAGCCCGCTGCGATCGCCGCCGTGGCGTGCCGAACGTGGATCAGGAACGAGGTTCCGCCCAGCGAGGTGTTGTCGACCCACTTCGGAACGATGCCGAAGTAGCTGGCAAGAATGGACGGGTTCAGAGTGCTGGCAATCCCGTCGATCTGTGTCTTGTCGATTCCGGCGTCCCGCATGGCGTTAATGGCGGAGTCTATGTGTAGCTGCGTTTGGGATTGTTCCGGGATGGTGCCCAACTCAGTCGATTCGGCTGCGCCGACAATTCCGACTTTGTATCTCAGTGACATTGAAATCCTCCGATTGACTGCCTGATTTGAGTGTGTGAATCGAATCCCGTGCGAGCGCGGTGCAGACGCCCGGCCCGTGCTATGCAGGCTTCCATTTCGGGATCGTCACGTCGGGCAGCACGTCGTCGAACACAACCTCCAACGGCATGTCGAGCACCAGGTTCTCCGGCGTGTTTTCGATGCCGACGATGTTGGACATCATCCGAGGGCCTTCCTCGAGTTGGACGATTGCGATTGCGTACGGCGCTTCGGCTTCCCAGCCGGGAGGCGGGCGCTGGTTGATCATGTATGTGTGCAAAATCCCCTTGCCGGAGGCTTGCATGGGTTCGACGCTGTCGGAGGTGCACTCAGGGCAGTGCAGCCTGGGATAAAAGAAGACATGATTGCAGTCGTTGCACTTTTGTATCCAGAGCTCATGCTCACGCACCTTGTCCCAGTAGAACTGGGTCTCCGGCACTGGCTCCGGTATCGGTTTTCGATACTCCTGTTCGGTCATTTGCCGCATACCTCCTAAAAAGTTCCGTTTCGAAAGCGCCACTATTGTACAGCGACTGCACTGCAATGAACACCGGCGTACATTAAACGGCTTAAGACGCTACGTATGCTAAAATAGGACGTACAGGGTTATGGCTTGACTCCGGTTGACAAACCGATGCGACGGCATTGGAAGCTCGTTCCGCCCTTCAACAACGAGGACATCATTGGGATCACGCAAGTACGACATCGGCGTCATCGGCAGCGGCATCATTGGCCTGGCCACCGCGATGAGATTGTCGCGGGAGCATCCTCGCTCCAAGGTCGTCGTTGTCGAGAAGGAATCGCGGATCGCCCAGCACCAAACCGGTCACAACAGCGGCGTCATCCACGCTGGAATCTATTACGCCCCAGGCTCCCAGAAAGCCAACTTTTGTTCGACCGGCGGCGCAATGCTGCGCCGTTTCTGCGACCGACATGAGGTTCCGTACGAGATGTGCGGCAAGCTGATCGTGGCCGTCGACGAGACCGAAGTGTCGATGTTGGAAGAGCTTTACAGGCGCGGCTCCGCCAACGGGGCGGAAGGTCTGGAGATCGTCGGACAGGAGCGGTTGAGGGAGATCGAACCTCACGCCGCCGGCGTTCAGGCGATCTGGTCTCCCAACACGGGCATCGTAAACTACGATGACGTGTCGTCCGCGTTTTGCGACGAGATGCGGGAGAAAGGCGGCGAGCTCATCCCCAACGCCGAGGTGACCGGCATAGCGCGGCGCAACGGCACGCTGAACCTCGAGACGGCTGCCGGAGACGTCGAGGTCGGCGCCGTGATTAACTGCGCCGGGCTCCACGCCGACTCGGTGGCCATGATGATGGGGCAGGATGTCGGCGTGCGGATCATCCCATTCCGCGGCGAATACCTGTCGTTGAAGCCGGAGAAAGCCCACCTGGTCAACGGCTTGATCTACCCCGTCCCCGATCCTCGGCTCCCGTTTCTCGGGGTACACTTCACCAAACGCATCTCCGGCAGCGTGGAGGCGGGGCCGAACGCTGTGCTCGCCCTGAAGCGCGAAGGCTACTCGAAGACCAGCTTCGACCTGGGCGACACGATGGACGCGCTCAAATTCCCCGGATTCTGGCGGATGTCGCGCAAGTACTGGAAGGTCGGGATCAACGAGCAATACCGATCGGTGATCAGGTCGGCGTTCGTGCGGTCGCTTCAGACATTGGTGCCGGAATTGCAGGACCATGACCTCCACATGCCCGGCGCCGGTGTGCGCGCCCAGGCTGTCGACACCGCGGGCAACCTGGTGCAGGACTTCAGCATCGCCCAGACCGAGAACGCCATCCACGTCGTGAACGCCCCCTCCCCTGGCGCCACGTCATCTCTGGCAATCAGCCGTTACATCGTAGACCTGGCGAAGAGGTCTTTCGATCTGAACTAGAGGCTGATATCATCGCATCGTAAGCCCGATCTTCACTCTATGCGGGATCAGGCACGATACACGAGCCAGGGAGGGAATCCTTTGAGAATTTGCTATGCATTTCGTCGCGGCACGTACTACCCGTTTGCTGCAGGGGAAGCCTGGAACATCCCAACAGGACCCGAAAGGGCGCGGTTTTTCGCTCACGTCGCTGATATCGGTTTCGACGGCATGGAACTCGGCCTCGAGAGCTTCGGCGGATTGGCAACGACTCAGGCTCAGGCGACGGAGCTGCAAAAAGAGCTTCGTGACGCCGGCGTGCCATGCGTAGCGATCAGAGCAGGCGGCGGTCTGAGCCAGCCAAACGTCGCCGCTCAAAATCGCGAACGCCTGGAGAAGACCGTCGAGATCGCCGGCTGGATCGGGGCGGAGATCGTGAACACGGCGCTCGGAACCCCGCCGCGGACCGTGGCGCTCGATTCCGGGGCCAACGGCGCTCCCACTTCGCACGGATCGAGCCAGACGGCGACCGAGAACGACTTCATCCGAACGGCCGCCGTCCTCCACGACATCGGCGAGAAGGCTGGCGCGGTCGGGGTGGACGTCACGATCGAGGTGCATCAACACTCCATCGCGGACAACTCGTGGTCGACGCTCCACCTGCTGGACCTGGCCGATAGTCCGCACGTCTTCGCGAATCCAGACCTGGGCAACGTCTACTGGACGTATGACATCCCCGAGGAGACGACCGAGGAGTCGATCGTGGCCCTGGCCCCGCGCTCCAAGTACTGGCACTGCAAGAGCCTGTACCGCGTGCACGTCCCCGAGATCGATCACACCTACTACGTTCGCGTCCCTCTGCCCGACGGCGACATCGACTACCGATTCGCCATCTCAGCGATGCATGATGCCGGCTACGACGGCTACCTGGCAATCGAAGGCGCCAACACCGGCGACCAGCTCCACAAGGATCGCAAGAGCGTCGAGTACGTCAAGGGCTTGCTGGCGGAGTTGGGGTAGGGGCGGTTCGCAGAAACACCAGGGGCTTCTCGCGTGCGATATAATTGGCGGGTGACCACCCTAAACGAGTGTCACTCGGGATTCGCGGCCGAGTGGACCGCTGGCGGGCAACGGGAAGAATCACATGCCTGAACTGACCTCCATCACCGTCAAAGGCTTCAAGAGCATCGCCTCTATCGAAGACTTGCGTCTCGGAGCCATGAACCTGCTCATCGGTCCCAACGGTTCCGGGAAGTCCAATTTCATCGAGGTGTTCACGTTCTTGCGCGCCATCCGGAAACGGCGGTTGCAGGAATATGTCGCAAAAGCCGGCGGCGCCAACAAGGTTTTGCACTTTGGGGCCAGGGTAACGGAGACTTTGGAGCTCAGTGTCTCATTCCGTCCCGACGGTAATAGCTATAAAATAGAGATTCAGGTGACAGATGTTGACGAACTCGTGCCGCGCCGCGAAGTGGCGTATTTCTCGGGGACCGAATCGGACGTTCCACCGTTTCCCGACGAATTGAGGAGAATTGGCAAGGAAGCGGGGATCAGTCAGCCAACACCGAATGACGCCAAGAATTACTTCCAATTCCACCTCGACAACTGGCGAGTGTTTCATTTCCACGACACGAGTTCGTCCTCGCCGGTGAAGAGGACCGCGAACCTAAACGACAACCGGCGCCTGCGCCCTGATGGATCGAACCTCCCGGCTTTTCTCTACATGCTGAGAAAGAATCACGAGGATTCTTACAACCTGATTGTTAGGACCGTTCGGCAAGTGGCTCCATTTTTCGAGGATTTCGTACTTGACCCGCAAGAATTGAGTTCGGATACAATCCGCATGGAGTGGAGCCACGTGGGCACCGACGTCTACTTTGACGTGTCGTCAATGTCGGACGGAACGCTCCGGTTCATCGCGCTGGCCACCCTGTTTTTGCAGCCAGAGCGTTTTCGGCCATCGGTGATCCTGGTAGACGAGCCTGAACTAGGCTTGCATCCGTCTGCCATCACTCTGTTGGCGTCACTGATGAGGTCAGCGTCGGTCGAAACTCAAGTGATCGTCTCGACACAATCGTCGTTGCTACTCGACCACTTCGATCCAGAAGACGTGTTGGTGGCAGACCGCATCGGCGGTGGCACGTTGCTCACGCGGCTAGATCCCTCGAAGCTGAAATCCTGGCTAGAGGACTACAGCTTGGGCGAACTTTGGGAGAAGAATGGATTGGGCGGACGCCCCAGGAGTGAGTGACTTCTGTGGCGCGGCTGTTGGTTCATGTAGAGGGTGACACCGAGGAACTTTTCACAAGGGAAGTTCTCCGGCCGTACCTGTGGGACCGCGGGTATTCAGGCGTAGATTCCTGGAAACTTGGCCGACGCCGCGCACGGAATCGGCGAGGTGGCATCACGCCGTAGGCCTCCGCCCGCAAAGACATTCTCAACCACTTGAAACAAGACCAGGGATTGGTCGTCACCACGATGGTCGACTGCTACGGGATGCCTCAAACTTGGCCGGGCAGATCAAATGCTCCCCAACAGACCTTCCAAGACCGCGCGGCCACCGTCGAGCGCATGATCGCGGCAGACGTGAGTGATGACCTCGGCAGCAGTTTTGATCCAGCACGATTCGTGCCGTATGTCGTGATGCATGAGTTCGAAGGATTGCTGTTCAGCGATCCGCTACGATTCGCGGCAGGCATCGCGAAACCTGAGTTGGCGCCCCAATTCGAAGCTATCCGCACCCAATTCGCGACCCCCGAGGAGATCAACGATTCGCCCGTCACCGCTCCGTCCAAGCGAGTTCAGAACTTGTTCGCCGGCTATGAAAAGCCGTTGATGGGCACATTGGCCGCGATCGATGTCGGGCTTGACGCCATTCGTCGGGAATGTGCTGGGTTTCGGAGCTGGGGAGAGCGGCTTGAACGGTTGTCGATCTAGTCTCTGAGGCGGGCATTTGTGCTGAGCACCTCCTCGGCTTACGAGCTCTAGCAGCGTATGCTGTCAACGTAGCCCCCAGCCGCCCCGACGACACGCCCGTCTGCTAGTGAAGCGCGGAAACCCGTCCCGAGTCCACGCTGCGTGTGATCGCGCCAATCTGTCTGGCGTGAGGCGCGAAAAGTTCGATTGGAAGCCGATGCCGCTTGATATCGGGCGCTTCCAATTTTGGGTTACGTCAAGCTGATACCTGTCTTCCTTTTCAGGAAGCGCGCGGGCCTGTAGAATGAACGATCAGCCTTGTTTCGGGCATCATTTCCTATGAGGCGCCGCGTTGACGTTTGGGCAGGTCGTCCAGGTCTCCAAGAATCGCTGGAATCGCGAAAACGGTTATCGTCAGGTTCTGACGATTGCGTTTCCGCTCGTCCTCAGTTTGGGCGCGCTGTCCATCGCGCTCTTCGTGGATCGGATGTTTTTGGCGTGGTACTCGGCGGAGGCTCTTGCGGCCTCGATGCCGGCAGGTATGCTCAACTTTGCGTTGATGACGCTGTTCGTCGGAACGGCCGGATACACCAACACCTTCGTTGCGCAATACCTCGGTGCGGGGCGGGACAAGCGTATCGGCCCTGTCGTTTGGCAAGGGATATACGTTTCGTTGATCGGCGGAGTGATGCTCCTCGTGATCGTGCCGTTCGCCGGCGTCTTCTTCGAGTTCGTTGGACACGAACCGGCGATCCGAGATCTCGAAGCCGACTACTTCAGCATCCTGTGCCTTGGAGCCGCACCCATGATCGCGGATGCGGCCATGGCCGGCTTTTTCTCCGGACGCGGCAAGGCGTGGCCGGTCATGTGGATAAACGTGCTTTCGACCGCGGTCAACGCGTTGATGGATTACGTCTTGATCTTCGGCAATTGGGGCTTTCCCGAGCTCGGGATCAACGGCGCGGCGATCGCGACCGTGATCGCGTCCAGCTCACAGATTGTCGTATATGTCGTCCTGCTCATGCGGCCAGAACATAACCGCCGATTCAGAACCTTGGCGGGGTGGCGTTTCGATCGCGATCTGTTTGCGAGGGTCGTCCGCTACGGGCTTCCGAACGGAGTTCAATTCTTCGTCGACATGATCGGGTTCTCGGTTTTCATCCTACTCATGGGGCGCCTCGGAACGGTGCCGCTGGCCGCGTCCAACATGGCGTTGAACGTCAGCATCCTCGCTTTCCTGCCGATGATCGGGGTTGGGATCGCGGTCTCGGTTCTGGTCGGCCAGTCCCTCGGCAGGAACAGGCCCGACCTTGCCGAGAGAAGCGTCTACTCGGGGGGCCACATGGCTTTCATATATATGTCGGCGGCAGCGGCGACATACGTAATCATTCCGGACATCTTGCTGAAACCCTTTGCGGCGCAAGCGGATCCGGCCGAATTCGCGGAAATGCGTCCCATTGCAATCGTAGCGCTACGTTTCGTGGCTGTCTTTTCGATATTCGACACGTTGAACGTCGTGTTCGCGTCAGCGCTCAAAGGAGCCGGCGACACGCGGTTTATCATGCTGATGGCGCTGGTAGTGTCCTCAGGCGCGCTTGCAATTCCAAGCTACGTTGCGTTGGTGCTGCTCGGCGCGGACATCTACGTGGCCTGGGGCATTTTGACCGCCTACATCATCATTCTCGGTTTCTCGTTCCTCGCCCGTTTCCTGGGAGGGAAATGGAAGTCCATGCGCGTGATCGAGGAAGACTTCACGGCCTCCATGCCCGAACCTGTCCCACAGCCCGGCGGGGACTAAACCCCTGGCGGGAGCGAGACCTACGGGCCAGCCGAAATCAGGTGTTCCACGCCTCAGTAGACCGCGCTCAACCTCCGTCTGCGATCGGGATGCGACAGGATGTCGGTTGAATTGCTGAACTGATCCACCGACCCGATGTCCGGGGTCAGGGCGAGCACCTCTTGGTCGCGGATCTGCGAGCGGATGGCGGCGGCGAAACGGTCTCCGCCGATGACATCGTAGGGCCGGTCGTGGAACGAGGCGACGACCGGGTCGAGATCCTCGGTGACGCCGAGCTCGTTGTGGGCGCGGGCAACGAATTCATACGCATCCGACAGATGACGTTGCCGCACCTCCCAGTCACCGCTCGCTAGAACGGCGTCGAGGGAGGGGCTCAGCGCGCGCGACAGTGCCAGTTCACGGAATGCCGTGCCGAACCATTTCGAGTAGGGCGCGTATCGCTTCTCCATGAGAAAGCAGAGGCGCATGACGTCCTGAACTAGGTGGGCGGCTACGAGCCGAGAGCCGAGATGGTCCCCGGCTTCGGCGCACCGCGCCATGAACGGCTCCTCTTGACCGATCCGCGTCCATTGAGCTGCGAGAAGATACAACCAAACGTCGTTCGGGTAGTACTCGAATCGCTGCCTGACGGCGGCAAGATCGGCTGGTGAATCGCTGTAAACGGCGCCGCGCGTGACTGACAGGAGCGACTGCCCCGAGAATGTCACCCAGTCCGTTGCGCTGATGGGCCCGAACGGGTCTACGCCGAGCATCTCGTCGAAGAAGGAGCGGACCGTCAGAATTTCGACCCAATGGCTGACAGGTCCGCTGGTGACGGGCGTCAACAAGCGGCTGTTTTCGCCTTCGATTTTGGTGAAACTGGTCGGATATCCGTGAAACTCGACGGGCAGGCTCCGCGCGAGGGCTGCTGATATCTGTTGGCTGTATTCCGCGAAGTCCGATTCCGCCACGAATAATTGGAGGCGAGGTCCCCATGAATGGTCGGTCGACCTCACCGTGTCGTAGCCAAGTACGTCGGAGCTGGGTCCGAGGCGAGCCGCGCTGTAGCTGAGTTCGGAGAAATGCGAGTCGAGAACCGGTTTGACGGCTTCCTTGTAAAAGAGACGGCTTAGTTCAAGCCCAGGGATGAATTTCGGCATGACGCGTTCCTTCCGCCTACGATTGATGCGACAATCGTAGCTGATCTCGGAATGCAATGTCGTTGGCGTCGGAGAGATGGCTTTGAAGTTCGACCATCGTTCGGTTTCGTGCGAACATCCAGTCCTGTCGATGGAGCCTTGCGCGATGTCGAACGTCTGTGGGCGCCGAAGTGGGAAGGTACGGATATGGGGCTAGATCAAGTTCGTCTGAACGCGATTATCGACGGGGAGCATTCGTTCTACGGATCGCAGAGAACGGAGGTTCGCGTCGATCGACGATTCAACCCTGGCACGCGGGACTTTCTTGCCACGCAAGTTCAGCCGAACATGCGCGTCCTCGACGTCGGGTGCGGAAGCGGAGGCACGCTGCTGAGGCTGAGCAGTCGCATAGCGTCGGGGCTAGGCGTCGACAACGACCCCGAGCATATCCGTATGGCCGATGAAGCGTTGCGGGAGAGCGGCGCCAAGAACGTCGAGTTCCGGCAGCTCGACTTCCTCGAAGACGGAGGAGATCTGGAGCCGGAGTCGTTTGACCTCGCCTTCACCGAACGCGGCCCGATCGGCTTTGGCGGTCACGGCATGCGTCTCGCGCTGAGAGCGCTGAAGCCCAACGGTCTCCTGTTTTGCGAGATGATCGGCAATCTCCATCACCAAGAGGCCGCCGCGTTGTTCGGCACAGGCCAACCCCGCTACCGAATGACGAGGTCGTTGGACGAAGCGCGCGTGGCGATGGAGCGCAACGGGGTCGATATTCGGCTTGCCGCCGAGATCGTGCAGAAGCGTTGCTATCCCGACGTCTACGAGTGGCTGAGGTTCCAGTGCTCGATTTGGGCTTGGCTCGGAGTTCCCCTCCCAACGCCTGACGACCCAAGGCTGGCGCTGTTCGCGGAACGCAACACGATCGATTCAGGCGAGATCGAGACCACGCACCACGTCGTATGGGTCGCGGGCGTGAAAGCGGATCACACGTCTGGCAGTGAAATCTTTCATCACACGTAAACGGTGGGCAACGTCGTCGCAGTTCGTTATGGGTTGGGATGAGGCAGGATATGAACTTCGACGAGCAACTTGACAGCCGAGGGCAATCGTGTTTGGGTATCGGGAGATCGAGAAGGCCCAAAAACACTTGCGCGAGCCATCGACCGCATGAAACCAGGCAAGGAGATCAAGGGACCATGACCGACATACTGGGCAACGACAACTTCAGGTACGAGCATGTTCAAGACTGGCACAAACTGCCCGCCGGCGCAAAGCTGATCGAGACGCCGGGCGTCGCCGTGGACGCATCCGACCGCGTGTACGTGTTCAGCCGCAACCCCGAACACCCCGTCATGGTTTTCGATCGGGATGGCGCCTTCTCGCACGGTTTCGGAAAGGGAGTCTTCGGCAATCGAACGCACGGCATATTCATCGGACCCGACGGATCGGTATTCTGCGCCGACGACGGCATCCACACGATCACAAAATGGACGCCCGAGGGCGAGTTGCTGATGACCATCGGAGTCTCCGGTCAATCGTCCGAGAAATGGAAGGGCGATCCGTTCAACCGCCCGACGCACGCGGCCGTGTCGAAAAACACGGGGCACATCTACATCACGGACGGCTACGGCAACTTCAGGGTCCACAAGTACACGGGCGACGGCCAACACGTTCTCTCGTGGGGTGAGCCTGGGATCGACCCGGGCCAATTCCTGCGTCCCCACAACATCGCAATCGACGACAACGACCGCGTGATCGTGGCCGACCGCGAAGCCCATCGAATACAGGTGTTCGACACCGAAGGCGCCGTGCTTGACGTCTGGAACAACATCCACTTGCCGAACGGGATGACTCTGGCGCCTGACGGCAACATCTATGTGGGCGAGCTTCCCGGGATGACCGGTGAGAGCCCGACCCCGCCGGGCATGGGGCATCGGATCAGCATCCTGAGTCCGGACGGCATGCTCCTGGCACGGTTCGGCCACCCGGACGAGGGCTCAACGCCGGGCAAGTTCATCGCGCCTCACGGGATGGCGGTGGACTCGCGCGGCGACATCTACGTGGGCGAAGTGTCGTTCACGATTCGGGGCCAACACATGGACCCGCCCAAGGAGCTGCGCAGCCTGACGAAGCTGGTGAAGGTGACGGGCTAGGCAACGACTCCCGCTGGGATGGGCACGCTTTCAGTTGACGGCCGATTGACAGGTTCAGCGTAACGACTCGAGTTTCGTTATTGTGAGTCGCGCGTGATGGATCTGGCTCCACCGCGGCGTTGTCTTCCTGCGGGGCGCCAGATTCTTCGGCTGCGGCTTCAGAATGACAATTATGCTTTATTGAAACCTGCCGTCTTGTGATCTTTCCGCCGGTACGTGTAGACCGTCAGCGAAA
>DCWO01000157.1 GCA_002328865.1 Dehalococcoidia bacterium UBA2160
AATCCTACCTGAGGAGCCAACCTTTGCAGCGAGTTACCGTCGCTCGTTGATTACAGCGGCCCCGACTGTGGGGGATCTTGTGGGGACGCGTCCTTCCCAAACCGGCTCCCCTAATCGTCCTCCTCGTCATCCTCCGCGACTCGGTCTACGGCCTCGTAGTATTCGTCCGCACTAGTCGGCAACTTGCCTGGGAGTTCCTCTGGAACCTTCGCCTCGACTTCTGGCGGAAGGGGAAACTCAGGAAACGTCCCATCGAGCAGCATGCGCAGGTAGTTCGCCTTCGTGTGTTTCCACCCCAACGAGTCGAGCATCTCAAGAATGAGTTGCGCCTCGGTCTGCAATCTTCTGATCGACATCGGACATCCTCCAAGACTCACCCTGGGCTTGATCCGATCTTGTGGACACTTTCGGAAAGGCGACTACGATGTCCACGATGGCGAAGACGACGAAGCCCCGGCGGGAGCGCCGGCAGTTCGATGACGAGTTCAAGGTGGGGGCGGTTCGGCTGGTGCTGGACGAGGGCCAGAGTGTCGGACGGGTGGCGCGGGACCTCGATCTGACCGAATCGGCGCTGCGCAACTGGGTGGACCGCGCCCGCGCCGACCGCACGCAAGGACGGACCGGCTTGACGACAGAAGAACGCGAGGAGCTGCGGCGGCTCCGCAAAGAGAACCGGCGGCTCCGGGTGGAGCGCGATGTCCTAAAAAAAGCCGCGGCCTTCTTCGTGAAGGAGAACGCGTAAGATTCGCGTTCATCCAGGCGGAGAAGGCCACGGAGCCCATCGCGCAGCTGTGTCAGATTCTCAGCGTCTCGCGGAGTGGCTTCTATGCGTGGCAACGGCGGCCGCCCTCGGCACACGCACGCCAGGATCAGCACCTCCGAGTGTTGATTCGGGCATCGCATGAGGCGAGTCGCCGTACGTATGGGAGTCCCCGAATTCACCGGGACCTACGGGACCAGGGCCAGCGGGTCAGCCGCAAGCGGGTCATTCGGTTACAACGGGCCGAAGGCCTCGTGGCGCGCGTGCGGAAACGATTCAAGCGCACGACCTTGAGCGACCATGACCAACCGGTCGCGGCGAATGTGCTCGACCAGGCGTTCGTCGCGGACGCCCCGAATCAACGGTGGGTCGCCGACACGACGGAGGTCGTGATCGGGTCCAGCGGGAAGCTCTATCTGGCCGCTCTGCTCGACCTCTACTCGCGCTTCCTGGTCGGCTGGGCCGTCAGTGCCATCAATGACCGCCATCTCGTCCTCAAGGCACTCGAGCTGGCATTGCGACGTCGACGTCCCCCGCAGGGCCTCCTGCATCATTCCGATCAGGGGAGCCCGTATGCCAGCGAGGACTATCAACGTGTGCTCACCGCACACGGGATGACCGGGAGTATGAGCCGGCGTGGCAACTGCTACGATAACGCCGTCATGGAGAGCTGGTTCTCGACGGTGAAGGCCGAGCTCGGGGAGCACTTCGAGAGCTGCGGCCAGGCCAAGATGGCCCTCTTCGACTACATCGAGGTGTTCTACAACCAGCGACGGCGACACTCGACGCTCGGCTTGATCAGTCCAGCCGAGTTCGAACGGCAGGGCATGATGAGGGCGGTAGCTTAACTAACCTGTCCACGAAAGCGGATCAAGCCCAAGAATGCAACTTGTGGCTTAAGCGGGTGCGCATCGGGCGGACACACCCAAAGACTGAGTTCAGCCAATGGAGGAAAAACATGTGGCAGAAGAGACAGGTCAAAAGGCAGGTCTCGTTGCAGCGCGTCTGACAGAGCTATGCTCAGCAGGTCGTTGTCATCGCAGTAACGAGCCACCAACTTCAGGTACCTCCGAAGAAGCAAGATCGAAGGGAACGCCTCCTTCTTCTTCATCCATTCTAACATGTCACGGCCCTGCTTGGAACTATTGCAGGCGCGGCAAGCTAGTATCAGATTATCTGAATCGTCGGCACCGCCTCTGATACGAGGGATGAGGTGATCAACAGACAGTTTGTCCTCAGAGCCGCAGTAACAACAGGCCTTCGGCGCTGTCATCTTGATCCGTTCATCGTCGTACAACGATCGCATGGCCATCGTCCCCTTCTTGAGGCCACTAAACAGTTTGCTTCGGATGATGTGGTGGATTCGTTGGTAAGAAGCGGATTCGTCTTGAAGTGCCGCATCGGCACGAGCAAGGTTGGCGTACGACCACGCGATGTGGTCGCCAACGGTATCGATGTCCGGCTTGCGCGGTTTCTTCATCGGAACCACGACACTGGGTCAGGAGCTAGTCTGCCGGCTGGCGCTACGCTCCACAGTGATGGCTGTCAGGAAACAGGCCCAATTGTAGGCTGCGGGACGGAATGCTGACAATGCTAGGAGGCGCGGGACACTGGCTTCGCTGGACCTCAATGAGGAGAGGACGGTGTCACGACTGTAACCCGACTGTAACGTTTACCTCGTCTCTTGGCGTATCTTGACGCCATTCCGCGTCCAGGTCGAAATACCTATTCAGCCAACGAATACGCGGGTCTGCTTAGCTCTTTTCGTGATCTCAACCAGGAGCGCGCGTGAATGGCATTCAC
>DCWO01000038.1:0-31173 GCA_002328865.1 Dehalococcoidia bacterium UBA2160
GGATGGCCAGTAGGCATAACCGTGGGCTCGCTGCTTATGTTGACCGTTGTCGCCTGGCTGGGGGTGCTGAAGCCCGCGATTCGGCAGATGCAAATCGAGTAGGCGTCAGGCCACGGAATCGACATAAACGATCGCCTGCCGACCGATCAGTGGTCGTGTGTCGCCAGATCGATCTGCAGCGCAACGCTGACGATTCGAGCGAGGCCTCGTAGTCCAATTCCCCGTCCCGTCAGCGATAGCGGTCCGACAGGCCGACCCCCCTACTCCCGCCCCGCATCGATGCGCAGCTCGCGCACCCGGAACGCGTCACCGACCTGTATCGGGATGGCCCAGCGGGGGTCGTTGGCGATGGTCCATTGGGCTCCGTCTTTGGCGAAGGTGAGGCCGGGGGCGTTTTCGGCGCAGTCCGTGAGATAGCAGACTTTTGACGCGGTGGCGGTCGGTGTCAGGTTGTGGTTATTCTTGAGCTCGGTTATATCCATCGGTCTCAGGAACGGGTGCGGAACGAGGGTAGTGTCTTCGGCGTCTTTCACGGTGGTTTCGTCGTGGATTGAGTTGTATTCCTCGATCTCGCTGCCGGTGACCCGCCGGTACGAGTCGACTTTGCTGACGGCGCCTGAGCCGAGCATCTGAGTCGGGGCGGCTTCGACGATCGTGTCGGTCCATTCGGTGGCCGATCGGTAGTCGAGGCGATGGACTTCCGTGGCGGTCGCGGCGATTGGGGACGGGTCGCCCAGCTCGTAGATCATCGTCAGGGACGGCCAGGCGGCCCCGGGCGTCGCGTCGTTGGCCGAGTAGAAGAAGATAGCCATGGCGACGACGTACAGCAGCACAGCGCCGATGAGCATCGGGAGTCTACGTTTTCGTTTCACGGTTGTTGACATCTTCTGTCGCGCCAAAGATCGGGTGGGTTCGCGTTGCTCCGCTCCCTCGCATCGGTCGTCGGGACGGAGACGTGATCATTGTAGCGCGGCGTCCGACTCGATTCTCGGCTTGAGCTACACCTAGCAGGTCGATCCCCGGTCGCGGCTGACGTCGTGGGCGCCTGCGCTCGAGCGATCTCACGCCCATGGCGCAACGCATCGACGTTTACATCGGCATGGACGCGGAGTAAGATGGTGCGGAAATTCACAATTCCCGTTGCATTGACGCCGTCGATCGCCTGGGAGGGGTCTTGGCAAAAGAACCTACACCGGCGCAAGAATCACCTTCGGACGGCTCTCATCGAAATATCTTCTACGGCTGGTGGATCGTATTCGCGGGGTCCATGAGCCAGGCCTACACGTCGGGCGCATTCTGGCAGGGGTTCGGCGCTTTCTTCGATCCCATCGTCGAGCATTTCGGATGGGGCAAGGCGATCACCGGAGCGGCCGTGTCCCTCCAGCGAACCGAATCGGGGTTGATCTCGCCCTTCGTCGGCTGGTTCATCGAGCGGTTCGGCCCGCGCAACGTGATGCTGTTCGGAGTGATCGCCACCGGCCTGGGTTTCATCCTACTCAGCCGCATCAACAATCTCTGGCAGTTCTACGCCGCCTTCGCCATTATTACGGTCGGGCTGTCGTTCGGCTCGTTCCTTACGGTCACGACGACGGTCGCCAACTGGTTCGTGAACAGACGAGCTCGCGCCTTGGCCATCATGTCGGCGGGCTCGGGCATCGGTGGGTTGTTGGTCCCTTTGATCGTATGGTTCATCGCGACGACCGACTGGCGAACCGGCCTCGTCGCCATCGGCGTCGGCTTCATGGCGGTTGGGTTGCCGGTTGCGTTCGTGATGCGAAGCCGCCCCGAAGACTATGGCCTCCTGCCGGACGGCGCACGCCCCAATGACGACGGATCGGGCGCGGGCGGAACCTCAGGGTTCGGTGCTGAACCTGAGGCGGCATTCACGACAAGACAGGCGATGGCGACCCTCACGTTCTGGCAGATGGCGCTGGCAATGGGCGGCGGCCAGCTCATAATATCGGCCTCCGTCTACCAGATATCGGCGATGTCCAGCTTCGGCGTGAGCCGCACCGTCGGCGGGATGGTGATCATGGCCGTCTCGATCATCGGATTGATGGGGAGGCTGACCAGCGGGTTCTTCGGCGACCAATTGGATAAGCGCTACGTACTCGCCGTGTCGTTCGCCATGCAGTTCGTCGGCACGCTGCTGTTCGCGTTCATCGGCGGCACATGGCATCTGATCGGGTTCATCGTCTTCTGGGGAATCGGGTTCGGCGTGTCGATTCCCATCCGATTCGCTATGCTGGCCGACCTGTTCGGGCGCCGTCACTTCGGCTCGATCATGGGGATCATGATGACGTTCAGCACCGTGTTCGGCGTAGTCGGCCCAATCATGGTCGGTTGGATGGCCGACTACAGGGGAAGCTACCGAGAGCCTTACGTGATCCTTGCGGTCGCCGTTCTCGTTTGCATCCCGCTAATCCTCACGGTCAAGCAACCGCAGACGGCGACACCGGCGGAGGAACCGGTTAGGACCTGAATGCGGCGAACGGGGTGGGGCGTCGGAGCACGAGATCGACGCGTATCCCCGCGGACAGGTCGAAGAACGACTCTTTGCGACAGCGCAGCGTCCGCCCCGACGGCATGGCGGCCACCAGCATCGTCTCGTCTCCCCTGAACTCGCGCGACTGCAACAGCGCCGCCCCCGATTCGTTGACCTCGATTCCAAAGTCGTCCGGCCGAACCAGGAGATCGACTTCGGCGCCGGACTCGAGCTCTTCCGCGGGACTCAGGATCGGGAACACGCCGGCTTCCGTGATCGCGGTCCCGTCCGCCTGCACCTCGCCCGGCAGGAAGTCGCACGCTCCGGTCAGGCGAGCGACGTGCCTGCTGACCGGAAGATGGTAGACCGCTTCCGGCGTGTCCACCTGCGCCATCTCGCCGTCGCTCATGATCCCTACCCTATCCGCGATCGCAAACGCCTGGTCGCGGTCGTGGGTGACGAACACTGCCGCCATCTGGCCGTCTCGCAGGATCGCCTCGACTTGGCGGCGCATCTCGGATCGCATGCCCGCGTCGACGTTGCTGAACGGCTCGTCCATGAGCACCGTGACCGGCCTCGGCGCCAGCGTTCGAGCCAACGCGACACGTTGTTGCTGCCCGCCTGACAGTTCGTGGGGATACCGCGCCCCCAACTCAGGCAACTGCACCAGTTCCATGACCTCGGTTACTCGTTCGCCGATCTCGGCGTCGTCGAGTTCGTGAAGGCCGAATGCGATGTTTTGCTCGACCGTCATGTGCGGGAAGAGCGCATACTCCTGGACTACCATCCCCACGGCTCGCTTGTCGGGCGGCGTCTGTCTTTCCGGGGTCGATGCGACTTCGCCCTGGATGATGACTTCGCCCGCGGTCGGCGCCTCGAGCCCAGCGATTAGGCGAAGCACCGTCGTCTTGCCTGACCCGCTGGACCCGAGTATGGACACGATCTCACCTGGGAAGACCTCGAAGCTGACGTTGCGAACGGCGAGGAAGTCCCCGAATGACTTGGCTAGGCCGACGCACTTGAGCAGCGGGGCAGTCACCCTCTGCTCCGGTCCCGCATCATCAGCACCGCCATGGGCGCCGAAGACATCAGTATGAGCATCAGCGCCGGAGCGGCCGCCTGAGCGAAGAACGCCTCAGATGACGCCGACCACACTGCAGAGGCCAGGGTTTTGAAGCCCAACGGCCCAAGGATCAGCGTCGCAGGCAGCTCTTTCATCGTCACGAGGAAGACCAACGCGCCGCCCATGAGCAGACCGGGCCGGACCATCGGCGTCGTTACGCTCCACATCACCCGCATCCGGCCGCGTCCGAGACATCGTGCAGCCTCCTCCATCCTGGGGCTGACTTGCATCAACGACGATCTGACAGCGCCCAACGCCGCGGGTATGAACAGGACTACGTATGCGAAGATCAGCAGCCACAGCGTCTGGTACACGGGCTGTGCGACGCGCGACCCGAAGAACACCAGCGCCAAAGCAACCACGATTCCCGGCAGCGCGTATCCAACGTAACTGAGCCGTTCGACTCCACGGGCCAGCAGACTCGGATAACGCACCGCCAACGCCGCGACCGGCACTGCAAGCACCGTAGCTGCCAACGCCGCAAGTCCGGACACGTACAACGAGTTCCTGGCCTCGGTCCACAGGAGCAGCAGCGGCTCCCCGGACGAGACCCCTTTGACCAGCCAGTAGGTCAGCACCGCGATCGGCAGTCCCAGAGCCGTGATCGACACCAATGCGCACAACCCCACCGCAGGCCACTTCCACGCCTTGAGTGTGATCGTCTTCAGAGCCCGCGCGGAGCCGGTTCCCGCACGATAGTACCGGCCTTTCGACCCGGAAACGCTGTCAGCGAACAGAATCATCACCGCGAGCAGCACCAGCACCAGCGACAGCACGGCTGCGATGCTCCGATCGAACGCCGACTGGTACTGCTGGTAGATCGCCCACGTGAACGTCTCGTAACGCATCAGAGACACCGCTCCGAAATCGCTCAGCGTGTACAGCGACACCAGCAACGATCCGGACGCGATGGCGGGGCGAAGCTGCGGGAGCGTCATGCGAAACATGGTGCTCCACAGGCCGTGACCCAGCATACGCGCCGACTCGTCGAGCGACGGGTCCAGGTTTCGGAGCGCGGCCCGGACGGTCAGGAGCACATACGGGTAGCTGAGCAACGTAAGCGTGATGGCCGCGCCCGGCAGACCGTAGATTTCCGGCAGCCTGTCGACGCCGATAGGCTCCAGCATCTGTTGAGCCAAGCCTTTAGGTCCGAGTGCGGACGCCGCCAGAAACGCGCCGACATAGGATGGCACAACCAACGGCAGCGCCGTCAACACGGACCACAGTCGGCGATACGGCAGGTCGGTGCGTACGGTTAACCAAGCCAACGGTACGGCCAGCGTGACGCTCGCGCCGGTCACGATCACGACCAGCAGCGCCGAACGCCAGAGGATCTGCGCGGTGCGTAGACGGAACAACAGCGACCAGGCGTCCTCGGACGCACCTGCGCTGCGAATGATCAGGTACGCGAGCGGCAGCGCCATCGCGAACCCAACCAGTATGGCGGGACCGAGAATCGACAGAGGCGGCAGCGCCCCCCCTGACTTGACGATGTTGGGCAACGGCAGCGCCCGGCCAACCCAGGGCGCATACGGACGAACTAGCTGCACGCCGGACGCCTCACGGAATGATGCCCAGGTCTCTCAAGAGCGCTTGAGTGCCTTGGACGTCGGCCAGGTCGGCCACGTCGACGTCAGGGCCGTTGAGCTCGTCGATAGGCGGAATCAGCCGGTGCGTCGTGACTCCGTCGACCAGCGGGTATTCGAAGGTTTGGCCGGCGAAGTACTGCTGAGCGACTTTGGAAAGCAGAAACCGCAGGAATTTCTCCGCGTTCTCTTGATTGTCCGCGCCCTCAATGATCCCCGCTCCGGCCACCATGACGAGGCTGCCGGGCCCGCCGTCTTTCAGGAACAGGTTCCGCGCGGCATAGTCTTCCCCTTCTTCTTGCAGGAATCGATGCAGGTAGTAGTGGTTGACCAGCCCTACGTCCACCTCGCCCGCGGCTGCTGCGGCGACGATCGGGGTGTTCTTCGGGTAGATCTTGGGCTCGTTGGCCTGGATGTCGGTCAAATACTGTCGTGTGGCGTCTTCGCCCCACGAGGCGCGCATCGCGCTCACCATCGTCTGAAACGAGGCGTTCCCAGGCGCCCATCCGATGCGACCCTTCCATTTGGCGTCGGTCAGGTCTTGCAGGCTCCGAGGCAGGTCGGCCTGGGCCACGTTTTCGCTGTTGTAGACGACGACTCGCGCCCTGCCCGAGATGCCAACCCAGTTGCGATTCGGCGACTGCGCCCAGACCGGCACGATGGCCATCAGGTCTTCAGGAAGCGCAGTGAGCATGTCTGAAACGGATCCGAGGCCGCCGGGATCTTGAGCGAAAAAAACGTCCGCTGGTGAATTATCGCCTTCTTCTTGAAGCGTCGCCGCGAGCTCGGAGGTGCCGCCGTACTTGACGCTGACGTCCACTCCGGACGCCTCGGCGAACTGTTCGATAATCGGACCCACAAGCGACTCGGACCGTCCCGAGTACACGACCAGCGAGCCCGACGACGAATCGGCTGAATCTCCGCACGCCGCCAGGGCAATCGAAAACACCACCGCCGCTATCAGCAAGAGCACCGCACGCATTGCTGACAGCCGGGACAGATGGGAAGCGGTTGAGCGCGGCTTCTGACTTGGAGCGCCGTCTGGAAATTGCGGTTCTGCAGACAAGTTAGGATGCCCTCGTTTCACTCTAATTCGCATATGCTAAGTTGCGGGCTTAGTATGTGCTAAGTACGCGTTCGAGGTCAAGCGCCGGACCGGACCGCCAACGGCACGACACGTCTTGTGAACGAAATTGAGGGAGATGTCGTGACTGTAGATCCGCTCATCAAAGTTAGAATCCGGACCGCGTGAGGGATTCATGAAAATCCGGCGGTCAAAGGCGCAACGAACGTCAGCGTTAACGCCGTCATGTCGCCACGATGCCCTGTTGGTCGTATTGCGGTTTGCTGCAGGCAATAATACAATCCACCTGCGTTTCCAAGGGTGGGATTTGCTGCCTACCCGCTTCGACGAGCGCATTTGAAGGAGGTCGCATTTGCTGGAGCAATTCAAGGTAAAAGACGTCGACGCCATCTTCGTCCAGGAAGCGCCGTTGCGCGAGACTGTTACAGCCATCTTCAAGAAGATGGGCGTCAGCGACTCCGACGCCGCCTTAGGCGCCGACGTCCTGGTCACCGCCGACATGCGGGGCGTCGACACCCACGGCGTGTCCAACATGCTCAGGGGATACGTGGCCGGATACACCAGCGGCTCGCTCAACCCGCGTCCGAACTGGCGGATTATACGTGAGACGCCCGCCACCGCGAACATTGACTCCGACACCGGACTGGGCATCATGGTCGTTCCCAAGGCGATGGAGATCGCAATCGAAAAGGCCAGGAACGTTGGCGTGGGCATGGTGACCATCCGAAATGCGCGTCACTTGGGCATGGCTTCGTACCACGCGATGATGGCCCTCGAACACGACATGATCGGCACGTGCATGACGTCCTGCCCGCCCAGCGTGCTGCCGACTTGGGGCGCCGAGCCCCGCCTCGGCACAAACCCGATCGCGGTGGCCGCTCCGGCCGACCAAGAGCCGGCATTCGTTTTCGACGCGGCGACCAGCACGGTTGCCGGCAACAAGCTCGGTCTGGCTCGCAGGCTCGAAAACAATCTGCTTCCCGGTTGGGTCGCCGACGTTGACGGCGTGCCCATCATGGAGGAAGCGGCGCCCCCCGCCCCGGGATACGAAGGCCCGGCAACGTCATTTCTGCTGCCGCTCGGCAGCACGCGCGAGCTCGGCTCCCACAAAGGTTACGGCATGGGAATGATCGTCGATGTCCTGGGTGGGATACTTTCAGGCGGCGGTTACGGCATGAACCCGGGGCGACCGAACTTCGGTCACTACGTCGCTGCATACAGCATCGAAGCGTTCATGGACGTGAACGAATTCAAGCGCACCATGGACGACATGCTCAAGAATCTCAGGACCACGCCGCCAGCGAAAGGCCACGACCGCGTCCTCTACCCGGGCCTGCCCGAAGCAGAGTCCGAGGTGGAACGCGGCCAGAAGGGTGTCCCCTTCCACTCAGAGGTCATCGACTGGTTCAAGGACATCTGCGGCGAACTGTCGCTGCCGTACGATCTGTCGTAGGGCAGACGCTTCCGCCCTACAGCTCCAGCACCTCGTCGCTCTCGACTTTGGTTTCGTCGATGTCGAAGCCGAAGCCGGGGTCTTGGGAGACGCGTACGAAGCCGTTGGCGTAGTCCAGGGGCTTTTTGGCGAAGTGGTAGGCCAGAGCGGCGTGCTTGACCAACATCTCCACGTACGGGGTGTGGATCGGAGACTGGGATGCCGAAAAGGCCATGCCAACCGGCGTGACGCCCTGGTGGCAGATCGTGATCAGGTCCGCGGCAGACGCCATCGCCGCGATCTTCAGCACCTCCGACAAACCGCCCGCCCAGCCGCAGTCGGGTTGGATGATGTCCAGGGCGCCCGCGTCGATCCAGCGCTTGAAACCCCAGCGAGTGTACTCATGCTCGGCGCCTGACAGAGGGATCGACGTCTTTGCCTTGATGCGCAGGTGGGACTCGATGCGGTCCGGCATCAGGCACTCTTCGAGCCAGCGGGGACGGTACTCCTCGATCCGTGAGGCCAGGTAGACGACGTAGTTGGCGTCCATGCTCTGCCAGCAATCGAGCATGATGTCGTCGTCCTCGCCCAGGGTTTCGCGCAGCGTCTTCACGAGATCGACGTTCTTCTTCAAACCCTCCGGACCTTGCATCGGACCGTTGCGGAAGAACCACTTGTGCGCCGTGTACCCCTGAGATTGCGCCCACAACGCCCGTTCACGCACGAGCCCCATGTCGGTGGCGTTGTGTCCGAGCATACTTGCGTAGACCGGCATCTCGTCCCGCGTCGGCCCCCCGATAAGCATGTGCACTGGCTGACCGAGCCATTTGCCCTTCAGGTCCCACAGCGCGTTGTCCACGGAACTGACGGCCATCATCGGGTGACCCTGGCGGCCGTGGACCAAAGTCCGGTGCATCTGGTCCCATATCTTCTCGGTGGCCAGCGGATTTCGTCCGATCAACAAGGGCTTGAGCTGCGCGATGATGTGGTGCTCGGAGGCTGGCTGAACGGAAGCGATTCCGGTCGCGCCCTCGTCTGTCAGAATCTCGAGGAACGTCGCCCGGACATTGAAGTGCTTGTCGTCGACTTGCTGGTTGCCCGGCCTCTGCCCGACGCCTTCGCCGGAGTAGAACTCGGGGTAGATGTCTCGGGGTTGCACCAACCGGTCTTCCATGAACGGCCCGTCGACCTCCATCGTACCCGAGAGTTGTCTGAGTCGAACATCTGTGATCTGCATCGTGGCCTCCATTTGCTGGGTGTTTTTCCGGGCGTTGGCATCAATTATTAGTGACGGTTGGATCGGCCGAAGGGACGAAAAGGACCCAAGGGACGGAAGGGTGTTGTTTACCTTGACGCCCGTTGACAGTTTCGTTGGCTCGAATTGATCATTCGGTTTCGGGCTTGAGTGCCCTTTCCAGCCCGTTGGCCCACGCGTCTCGGAGTTGGACAACCGGAGTTTCATCGAGCCACGGCGCGTTCAACGTGTCACCGCCGACTGTGCCCAGCTCGGTCCACGGCACACCTTCGTCGCGGCATATCTCGTCGAGGCGGTCGAGCGCTGATCTGTCCACGGAGACAACGATTCGAGATTGGCCCTCGCCGAAGAGCGCGGCATCCCAGCGATCAGGCAAATCCGCGATGAGCGTGAGACCGATGGCGCCGGCGACGCACGACTCGGCCAGCGCAACGAGCAAGCCGCCGTCCGAGCAGTCGTGGGCTGACCGCGCGATCCTATCGTGTATCAACCTCCTGCACGCTCGCTGCACGGCGATTTCGAGCTCCATGTCGATTTCGGGTATGCCAGCCACGGTGTCGTGGATCAGCTCGAGGTACTCGCTTCCGGCCAGCTCTGCGGCAGGCGCCTCCAACGAATCTCGCCCAAGGAGCACCACGACATCGCCGTCGATGGCGAACCCGATCCTCGCCGTCTTCGTTACATCGTCGGCAAGCCCCAGCGCCCCGATGACCGGCGTCGGGTAGATGCCCGTTCCCCGGCTCTCGTTGTACAGGCTGACGTTGCCGCTGATGACCGGAGCGCCGAAGGCTTTGCTGGCATCGGCCATCCCGCGGATGCAGTTTTCGAGCTGGTAGTAAATTTCCGGGTTTTCGGGGTTGCCGAAATTGAGGCAATCGGTGAGAGCGATCGGCTCGGCGCCGACCGTCGCCAGATTACGACACGATTCTGCGACAGCGATCTGGCCGCCTGTGTACGGGTCCAAGAAGCAGATCCGACCGTTGCCGTCGGTGGTCAGCGCCAATCCTCGCTGAGTGCCTTTGACTCGCAGCAAGGCCGCGTCGCCGCCCGGCGGGATGACCGTGTTCGTCTGGACCTGGTGATCGTACTGTCGATACACCCACTCTTTGCCCGCAATGTTGGGAGAGACCAACAGTGTGATCAGGACCGATGCAGGACCACTGCTCGGAAGCGGGAACGCGTTCAAATCCTGAGATTGCAGTTGATCGAGGCCCGAGGGCTTAACGCCGTCAAGCCGGTACAAGGGCGGATCGGTCAGCAGACCAACCGGAACGTGTCCGGCCAATACGTCGCCTTCGAAGATGCGGGCTATCCCGTCGTCTGTCACTCTCCCGATGACGTCGGAGCGGAGGTCCCAGCGGTCGAAGATGGCCCTGACCTCGTCCTCGTGGCCATCCTGAACGATAATGAGCATTCGCTCCTGTGACTCTGACAGCATGACCTCGTACGATGCCATTCCAGTGGCTCGTCGCGGGATCCGCGACACGTCGATCTCGAGGCCTCTACCCGAGCTCGCCGCCGCCTCGACGCTCGCGCTGGTCAGCCCCGCGGCGCCCAGATCCTGGATGCCGACGACATAGTCGTTCTGAGCTGCCTCCAGGCACGCTTCGATCAGCACCTTCTCCATGAACGGGTTGCCAACCTGCACCGTCGGCCTCAGCTCCCGTTCGTCTTCGAAGGTGCGTGAAGCCAATCCGGATGCACCGTGGATTCCGTCACGCCCGGTGTCGGATCCGACCAGCAGCAACAAGTTGCCCGCCTGCCCTGCCGTCGACCGACGAAGGTCGTCGTGGCGCAGGATTCCGACGCACATCGCGTTCACCAACGGATTGCCCGAGTACGAGTCTGCGAACTGTATCTCCCCGCCCACGTCGGGCACTCCAATGCAATTGCCGTATCCGGAAATGCCGGCTACCACGCCCTCGAACAGGTATCGGTTGCGCGCATCCGAGAGGGGTCCGAATCTGAGCGAGTTCAGGAGTGCGATTGGCCTGGCGCCCATGGCGAAGATGTCGCGCACGATGCCGCCGACGCCGGTCGCTGCGCCCTCGTACGGCTCGATGGCGGAGGGGTGGTTATGGGACTCCACCTTCATGACGATGGCCAGCCCGTCACCGATGTCGACCACGCCGGCGTTCTCGGCGCCGGCATCCACGAGGAGCCGTGGGTTCTCGGTTTCGAACATCCGCAGCAACGGCTTCGAGTGCTTGTAGCCGCAGTGCTCGCTCCACAGCGACCCGAGCAGGCCAAGCTCAAGCTCGTTGGGCTCCCGCCCGAGCCGTTCGACGATGGCTTCGTATTCGGGCCCGGAGATCGCCAGATCGTCCAGGGCTTGCTTTGAGACAGCCATAACTCCCCCATGTGCGGACAAGTTCCGCGTAGGGGCGGGTCTCAAACCCGCCCGCCGAATTCGCGCGACCGAGCAATGCGCCCTCGAAACCGCGCCTTACCGGTTCCCTAGCGTTACGAGCACTACTCCGGCTACGACCAACAGCGCGCCGCCAACCGTCCTCCATGTTACCTTTTCCAGCCGCTGCAAGAATAGGTGCGTCATGAGAATCGAGACCAGCGGACTCGTTCCGACCACGGGCGCCACGAGCACCACAGGAGCTTCGCTCAGCGCCAGGTACCAATTTGAAACGCCCCACGCGGCGGCCAGTCCAGCCAACCCGACGAACAGCCAGGCTCGACCGGGCGCGGCTTTCATATCCACGTGAACGTGTCGGCCGAAGAGCGCCAGGACGATAGCGGTGCCGAACATCATAGAGAACGACGTCGCGACGATCGGCGGCGCGAAGTCGCTCACGATCTTGCGCCCGACCACGGCGACGGAGCCGTAGCACATTGCCGCGCCAAGGGACGCCGCGTATCCCAGCCAGAGCCGTCTGCCCGTCGATGCCGTTGCCGTCATCGCTGGCTCAAGATGAGGACCAACCCGCCGATGATTGCGGCGGTTCCCAGGACAATCGTGGCGTTGATCGACTCGCCGCCCAATGTGATCGCGGCGATCGTGGCAAACAGTGGCGACGCTCCGACGATCGGCGCGGAACGAGACACTCCCGCCAGTCCGACACCCGTATAGTTGAGCAACCGGCCCAGGGGAAAATTGATCACGCCAGACAGCAGGAACCAGAGAAACGCCACGGCGGCCAGGTCGAAGATCACATCCGTGTGCAGCGCGAAGGCGATCGCGGTGGTGACTACCGTGCCGACCACAAGTGATACCGCCGTCCCGGTGGTCGCTCTGATGTACTGAAGTCCGAGTCGGGCGAATACGGCGCTGGCGCCGAATCCGACGGCCGCCGACAGCCCCAGCAGGACGCCCAGCATCAGCCCTCCGCGTGTTGGCTTGACGCGGCCGAGGAGCCGATGACCGAGTCGATTATCGAGCGGAAGATCACCGCGCCATCCACACCGCCCATGAGTTCTTCGCAGCACCTCTCGGGGTGCGGCATCATGCCCAAGACGTTGCCTTCGGCGTTGACGATCCCCGCGATGTTGGCCATCGACCCGTTTGGGTTGGCGTCCGGTGTGATCGCCCCTTCAGCCGTCGAGTAGCGAAACACTACCTGGCCGTTGGCTTCGAGTTCTCGGAGCACATCCTCATCGGCGTGGTAATTGCCCTCTCCGTGGGAGATGGGAACCCGCAACACGTCGCCCGTGTCGGACTTCGCCGAGAAACGAGTCTCGGCGTTTTCGACTCTCAGGTTGACCCACTGGCATCGGAACTGCAGGTGTTCGTTGCGCATCAGGACACCAGGAAGCAGCCCTGCCTCACATAGTATCTGGAAGCCGTTGCAGATGCCGAACACCAGCCCGCCCTGCCCCGCAAACTGTTCGATCGCCTGCATCACTGGCGAGAATCGCGCGATGGCGCCCGCGCGAAGGTAGTCGCCGTACGAGAACCCGCCTGGCACGATCACACAGTCGAAACCCGAGAGATCGGTGTCCTTGTGCCAAATGTAGTCCGCCTGTTGACCGAGCACGTCAGACACGGCGTAGTGGCAGTCCTGGTCGCTCCACGTTCCGGGGAATACGACGACTCCGAATCTCACGATTCCAGCCCTCGCAACGTTTCATTCACGATCGCGCTGACCTGACGCCCCTCTGCTTTACCCCGCACTTTAGGCATCAACTGTCCCATGACCTTGCCCATGTCGCCGGGCCCGATCGCGCCGGCATCTTGAACCGCCTGTTGAACCAGAGCGGTTATCTCTTCTGTCGAAAGCTGTTGAGGGAGGTACTCGAGGATGATCTCCAGCTCAGACTGCTCTTTTTCGACCAAGTCGGTGCGGTCCGCATCCTTGAACGCCTCGATGCTGTCTCTTCGTTGCTGGGCTTGCCGGCTCATGACGCCCAACACGGCTTCGTCGTCCAAATCGGTTTGCTTGGCGATCTCTTGGTTGTGTATCTCCGACCTCAGATAGCGGATCACCCCGCGACGCAGCACGTCTTTGTTGCGCATCGCCGTCTTGAGATCAGATTCCAGTCTTTCTTTCATCGTCATGTTTCACCGCCTGCGAACTTGGGGCGTCAGGAGTATCGAGTCGCGCCAGTTTGCAGGCGATCGAGGGCCGCATGTATCGATCTTACCGCCCGCTCTTGTCCCATCGCCTCAAGCGTCTCGAATATGGGGGGCGACACTTTCAGGCCGGTTGCCGCTACCCGTAGGGTTCCCAAAACCTGCCCGACATTGACGTCCAACTCTTTGGCCATCGGTCGAAGGAGCGCTTCAATCGCCTCCGAGTCGAATGCTTCCAGCAGCGCCAAGCCTTCCTGCGATGCTTGCAACACACTGCATGTCGACTCGATGTCCATCCCCTTCTGGATGAGCTCCTCGTTATCGTAATCGATTCGCTCCCGGAGAAGAAAGGACACAAGCGGCGCCGCTTCGGGCAAGGACTTGATCCTATCGTGGATCAAAGGGACGATCCTCAGAGCGAACTCGCGGTCCGGCGTCTTCGGAAATTCGTCCGGTGGATACTGAGTCCAGTGATCCAAAAGTGCGTCCGCTAGACGATCCGGGCTCGCCTCACGGATGTGGACCCCGTTCATCCAGTTGAGCTTCTCGAAGTCGAACACCGCGTCCGACCTGCCCACTCGGTCGAGCGTGAAGTGCTCAATTAGCTGTTCGGGAGCGAAGATTTCCGTCTTGTCGTCGAGCGACCAGCCGAGCAGTGCCAAGAAGTTCAACAGCGTTTCGGGAAGCACTCCCATCTCTCGAAATTCGAGCACCGAAGTGGCGCCATGGCGTTTGGAGAGCTTGGTGCGGTCGGCGGCCAGTATTAACGGCAGGTGCGCGAACTCGGGCGCATCCCATCCCAGAGCTCTATAGAGTTGGACGTGAAGCGGGAGGCTGGACAGCCACTCCACGGCTCGGGTTACATGCGTAATCTGCATGTGATGGTCATCGACGACGTTGGCCAGATGGTACGTCGGATAGCCGTCGGACTTGAGCATCACGAAGTCGTCGTACAGAGCGTTTTCGAACGAGACATTGCCGCGGATGATGTCGATCGCCTCGGTAATGCCGTTCTCGGGCATCTTGAACCGAACCACACTGCTCTGGCCGGATGCGGCGCGGTCGCGGGAGGCATCTGCGTCGACATCGCGGCACTTCCCGTCGTACCCGATGCGGTCTGAGTCGTCTTTCTGTTGCTGCTCCCGCAACGCCGTGAGCCGATCAGGCGAGCAGAAACAACGGTACGCGCTGCCCGCGGAAAGGAGAGACTCGATCGCGTCTCGATAGTACTCGAGGCGTTGTGACTGATGATACGGTTCATGCGGCCCACCGACGTCGGGGCCTTCGTCCCATTCCAGACCGAGCCACTTCAAAGACTCCAGCATCAATTCGGTGGCGCCTTCGGTTTTGCGGGCCTGGTCTGTATCTTCGACTCGTATGACGAAGTCGCCGCCGTGGTGTCGCGCGAAAAGCCAGTCGAAGATTGCAGTTCGGACGTTGCCGACATGCGGCTCGCCCGTGGGGCTTGGTGCGAATCTGACGCGGACCCTGGTCGTCATTCATTACTCCGAATGGTGTCTGCCTATGGGTTGATAGAGCGTGGTCGGCCGATTAGCAGAGTGTGCCGAACTGCAGGCGTCGGAACTCCTGTCGCCGATCGCGGGCATCCCCGAGAACCGATCATCACAATGCTGCCTCGCAGGGAATTTTATCACGGCGGACACGGTAGCTTCCATCGCCACCGACCGCTGGATAGCGCCGGTGCGTCACACGAGCCCGGCCGCGGCGTCGCTAGCTGCTCCGGAGTTGCGGGAACAGCACCACCTCGCGAATGGTTCGCTGCCCTGTTAGCAGCATAGTCAGGCGGTCGATCCCCATGCCCAGTCCGCCGGTGGGCGGCATGCCGTGCTCGATGGCTACCAGGAAGTCTTCATCGAGCCGGTCCCACTCCTCATCTGGGAGCTGAGAACGAAGACGCTCCTGGTCCTCGAAACGCGCTCGCTGGTCCACCGGGTCGTTGAGTTCGGTGAACGCGTTGGCGATCTCCATTGAGCCGGCGAAGGCTTCGAAGCGTTCGACCAATCTCGGGTCGTCGAGCTTCTTCTTCGCCAGCGGTGACATCTCCACCGGGTAGTCCACCAGGAAGCACGGTTGCACCAGGTGCGGTTCCACTTTGGCGGACAGCAGTTTGTCCACCATGGCGCCCCAGCTCGTCTCGCGGCCCACCTCGACGCCCGCGAGTTTCATCTCGGTTTTTAGCGACTCAATGTCCGTGTGCTGCATGATGTCGATGCCGCTGTGCTCGAGGATTTGTCCGCAAAAGTCGAACCGAGGCCATGGCGGCGTAAAGTCGATGGTGTCCTCTCCGTGAGCCATCGCGGTGACTCCGATGACTTCCGTGGCCAAGTGATAAACGAGCTCCTCGACCATCTGCATCACCGAATCGTAGTCGGCAAACGATTCGTAGCTCTCGAGCGTCGTGAACTCCGGGTTGTGATTGATGTCGATGCCTTCGTTCCTGAAAATGCGCCCAATCTCGTACACCTTTTCGAGACCGCCTACGATAAGCCGTTTCAGGTGTAACTCCGTGGCGATACGCAGGAAGAGCTGTCTGTCCAAGGCATTGTGGTGCGTCTCGAACGGGTATGCCATGCCGCCGGCGGCGACCTGGACCAGCATCGGCGTCTCCACTTCGAGGAACCCCCGACCATCCATGAATCGCCTAATGGCGCTGACGATCTGGCTGCGTTGCACGGCGACCTGCCTGGCCTCGGGATTGGCGATCAAGTCCAGATATCTTTGCCGAAACCTGGTTTCGACATCGGAGAGACCGTGCCACTTCTCCGGCAACGGACGCAGGGATTTGCTCAGAATCGTGATGCTCTGAACCTCAACGGTAACCTCGCCCGAACGGGTGCGAAACAGTGGACCGCTGACCCCGACCCAGTCGCCGATATCGATGTCCGACAGCAGTTCGTACGCCTCGCCGAGCGTATTGCGACGAAGCATTGCCTGTATCTTTCCGCTTCCGTCCAGAAGGTCAAGAAAGCTAGCGCGCCCCATGCCGCGCCTGGCCACGATGCGTCCGGCCACGGACACTGAGTCCGCGAGCGCATCATCTGTGTCAGACGTTTCGTCGGCTTCGAAGTTTCGCACTGCATCGAGGGCCAAGTGCGTTCGGTCGTAGGTTCGGGGGTACGGGTCGATCCCCTTGGACCTCAGACGGGCCAGTTTGTCGAGTCTCACTTGAAACAGCTCATCTTCGGGCTGTGGCACGGCGCAAAGCCTCCTGGGCACACGGTTTCATGGATAGTCGTCTCGGATACGGCAAGTGACACGGGCGACGATGGAGTCCCGAGGAGATGTCTTCGTGTCAAACGATCCGCGGGCAGGGTCGACTCAGGCTATCTTGGTGATCTTCAACGTGGTGACGCCCGCGGGAGTCGTGACCTCCACTTGGTCGCCGACTTTGTGGTCGAGCAGTGCTCGTCCGACGGGTGATTCGTTGGAGATCTTGCCTTCGAGCGGGTTGGCCTCAGCGGAGCCTACGAGGTGGTAGACTCGCTTTTTGCTGCCCTTGCTGGTTACGGTCACTGCCGAGCCGAACTGGACCGAATCCGAGGCGTTTTCGTCTTTTTCCGCGATGACGGCGTTCGCCAGGATGTCCTCGAGGTCCTGAATTCTGCCCTCGATGAACGCCTGCTCGTTTTTCACCTCATCGTATTCGGCGTTGTCCGCGGTGCCTCCGGTTTCGGTGGCCTCGTGGATTCTTCCAGCCACGTCCGGTCGCCGCACGGCCTTCAGGTGGTCGAGCTCGGCCTGTAGCTCATCGTGACCTGCGGGTGTGAGATATCGTCGGCGTTGCACCACGGGAAGCTCCAATCGACAAAAAGACTGAGAGACCGCTTTCGCGGAATTCACTCTCAGCCTGTCGGTCACATTCTATACAAAACGGACCGGGTTTGTAAATCCACACAAGTGTTGGGCCAGCCACGCCGGAACTGGCCCAACGCTGGCATTAGGTCACATGTCCGCCAGTGTGCGTCTTTGCGTGATCGCTCTATTACAACGCAACGTGCTGAAGACACTAGTTGTTACGGCGGCGGCCCTGCTCCGCTACATGGCTCGCCGCCGCTCGTAGACGTCAGTACCCCATGCGTCCTTCGCGGGCAAGCCAGGCGAACTGCTGCTCCCTGCGTCCTGCGCCCGGGTTCATGATCACGTTGACGAGCGATGCCTTGCCCGAGTTGAATGCCCGTTCCAGCGCGGGGCGCAGATCGTCCGGCTTGTCGACATATTCGCCGTGGCCGCCCAACGCCTCCATCATCAGGTCGAACCGCACGTCCGGTTTGAAGTCGTTGGGGTCTTCGGCGCCTTCCACGTAGGTCCTGACCCATTTGTCGATGTTGGCGTTCTGGAACACGACCCACACAACCGCCAGATTGAACCTGGCAGCGGTCTCGATGTCCATGCCGTTGAAGCCGAACGCCCAGTCCCCTTGGAGACACACAACCGGTTTGTCCGGGTAGACGACCTTTGCGGCCAGCGAGAACGGCACGCCCGTGCCGACGCACCCTGCGATGCCGGCGTCGATCCGATGCCGCGGGTTCCAGATGTCGACGACCTGACGAGATATGTCCATGGTGCTCGCGCCGTCGGCTACCACCATCGCGTCTTTTGGCAGGTAGTCGCGGATCTCTTTCAAGATGCGATAGTAGCCCATCGGCACTGCTTCGGAGTTCAGCATTGGGGCGATCGAAGCGGCGTTCTGTGCGGCCTTTTCCTTGAGGCCGGCCAGCCACGGGGTCTCACCGTATGCCACCGGGTTGGAGTCCAGACCATCGACCAATTGGCCCATGACCATCTTAGCGTCGCCGACCAACCCGACCTCTGCCGCGTGATTGGTTCCGATCTCCGCTGGCTCGATGTCGACCTGGATGAGTTTGTAGTTTTCAGCGAACCGTGGCGGCTGGCCGAAGTGGAATATCCAATTGAGCCTCGCGCCGACCAGCAACACTGTGTCCGCTCCCTGTAACGCCTGCGTCCTGGCGGATGAGACGTTCATCGGATGATCCGGCGGCAGCATGCCTGAACCCATCGGTGAGGTCAGGAACGGGATCTGTGTCTTGTCGACGAACTGCCGGAGTTCGTCCTCAGCCCAGGACCACGCGGCCCCTTTTCCGACGATCAGAAGTGGATTTTCCGCCTCGGAAAGCACCTGCAACGCCTGTTCGATCTTCTGCGGCTCAGCCAGTGGTCTGGCCGGTTCAGGGGCCGGCTCCGGAATCGGCACGTCCGCGTCATCGACGCTTCCCGAGATCATCTCGGCCGGAAGGTCCAGGTAGACGGGTCCTGGACGGCCCGCGGTGGCGGTCTTGAGCGCGAAATTGATCAACGTCGGAATGCGCTCGATGCTCTCGACGGCGTACGCCCATTTGGAGAGAGGCGCGGTGGACTCGACCTGGGCCATCTCCTGGAAGTCGCCCATGTTCCGGCGCCTGAGTTCGGCCGAACCCGCTATCACCAGCAGAGGCCAGCAGTTGGCTTGAGCGTTGGCGATGCCTGTCAGCGTGTTCGTCTGCGCCACTCCCGATGCGGCGATGCACACGCCGACCGATCGTGTGAAGTACGAGTGAGCCTGTGCGGCCATGGCCGCCGCCTGCTCGTTGCGAACCGAGATGACCTTGATCCCTGCCTCGGCAATGCCGTTCACAATTGGGCCAACCGGGTCTCCGGGCAACACGTAACAGGTGTCTATCCCTTCTCGCTTGAGCGAATCCACGACAAGCTGGGCGCCTGTAATCTCGGCCATCGGCTTCCTCCTCGCATTCGACGTATCAGAGTTGTTGTCGCCCAATTCTATCCGTGTTGACCACGGTGTCAAGCAATATGGTGTAGCGCGCGTTGCGCGCCGGATATTCTGGCCTGATCGTGATCCGTTTCGGCACTGATGATAACATACGATCCAAAACTCAGGAGAGTCATCGTTGCAAGACCAGTTCGTTCCCTCGTTTGTTTGGCGTCACCCCACCAGGGTGCGGTTCGGCGTCGGATCGCTGAAAACTCTGACCTCTGAGGTGGCCGCAATCGTCCCGGACGGGACGAGGGTGTTCCTCGTGGTGGGCCGCCAAAGTCTACGCGCCCGCGGAATCCTTCAGCCAATACTCGACAGCCTGCGAGACTACAAGGTCACCGTCTACGACCGCGTTGCCCCGTTTCCGTCGCCTCAGGCGGTGGACGACGCAACCGCGGAGTGTCGGTCGATCGAAGCTGACATCGTCGTTGCCATCGGCGGCGGAAGCGTGATGGACCTGGCAAAGGCCGTCGCAATTCTGGCCGTGCACGAAGGGAGCGCTCTGGCGTTCGCCCAGGGTGAGATTGCGCTCGTAAGAAAGGGTCTGCCGTTCATCGCGGCGCCGACAACGTCCGGCAGCAGCAGCGAAGTCACGTCCGGAAGCGCCCTTTGGGACATGGATGCGAAGAAACACTACGGTCTCGGCGGACCGCTAATGTTCCCAGACACGGCGATCGTGGACCCGGAGTTGATGATGTCGATGCCGTCGTCTTTGGCCGCGATTACAGGGATGGATGCGTTCACAAGCGCATTCGAATCGTACTGGTCCATCAGGTCTCAGCCGATTTCGGACGCGCTGAACCTGGACGTGATCCGGAATTTCACCGCCAACCTGGAGCGTTCCACCATTCAGGGAGACCTGGAATCCAGGGCGGCGTGCGCCATCGCGTCAACGATGTCGGGCATCGCTTACTCCCAGAGTCCGCCGAACGCCTGCCACGCGGTTGGAGGTCCGTTGACACTGTTCTGGGACGTTCAGCATGGCCAGGCCGTGGGCGTGACCTTATGCGGGTTTCTGGAGAGAGCAGCGCCCGCCATAAGGCACAAGCTCCCTCCGCTCTGGGAAGCGATGGGCGTCGAAGACCTGGCGGGCGCGACCGAACTTATTACGCGCATTATGAGGCGCTGTGGCCTGGAAACCACCCTAACCGGGCTAGGCTTAAACGAGTCCGACCTGGACACTCTAGTGGACGAAACCCGCTGGGAGCGAGTCGGGTCGCTCCCCGTGTCCATGGGCAGGGATGAACTCAGGGTGATGCTCGCCGAGTTGTTTTAGGCAGTTTCCTCGGTCTCGTCCGAGGATTCTTCGACCGGTTGGTCCGGCGCGATTACGATGTCGTCTTCGTCCAAGAGCAGACGCAATTGCTCACGCGTTTGGCGAATCAACTCGGTTTTCTCGGCGATCTTGTCAAAGAGGTCGCTCTTGGCCTTGATTCCTTCGGCGATCATAAACGCCGCGGCTTCGGACCGGCTGCTGTTGATCCCCGAGTCCACTAGCTCGTCGAGTTTGGCCAGACTCTCTTTGTTGACTCGGACCATCACGACTGATGGTCGAGCCGTGCGGACTGCCTGAATCGTTTCCCTGATGGTCTCCCCCACTGACGACGCGGCGTCTTTGCCCCGACTTACGGCGCTTTGAACGGCGTTGTCGACATCTTCCGCTTCATCCAGGCAAATGGCGATGACGTGACGGCGCTCGCTCTGCTCTTGCTCATCTTTGTTCATCATGTCCTCCTGTCGGATTGGTTTGTACTGTAATTACATGTAATAGTAGCACGGTACAACACTATCATGCCAGTACAGTGCTGACAGATAACGTTGGAATGATTGACGGCGCTCTGGGTTTCGGTTACGGTTGGCGATGCTTGACGGCTGCCGAAGCCGTTTCCGCGGATGGAATATCACGGATGGTTGAAGACTCGACACCCGACTCAAGCGCTGATCACAGCGCCACGCCGCCCCCCGAACAACCTTCCACCAATGACGGAGCGCCGCGCCGTCGGCGAAGGCGCTCGGCGTACGCCACCAAAGACCTCACCAAAGGCAGCGTTCCCAGAAACTTATGGTTCCTGGCGTGGCCTCAAGTCGCCGAAAGCTTTCTCAGCGTCGTCGACCAGCTCGCCGACCTCATCTGGGCGGGCAGGCTCGGGTTCCAGGCCATCGCCGGCTTGGGCGTCGCCCAGAGCTACCTTATGATGCTTATGACGGCCCGAATGGGTTTGGACTCCGGCATGAGGTCGATGATATCCCGAGCAGTGGGCGCTCGCCAAATCGCTTACGCCAACCACGTCGTGTTGCAAGCCCTGACGCTGACGACCGCGTATTCGGTCGTTCTCGTGACTATCGGATTAGTGCTTACGGTTCCCCTGCTCAGAGTTCTGGGCCTCAGCGATGGCGTGGTCTCGCAGGCAGCTCCCTACATGCGGGTGCAGTTTTTCGCAATGGCGATGATGGGCTATCAGCGCATGACCGCAGGAGCGCTCCAAGCCTCCGGCGACAGCATGACCCCGCTGAAAGCAGCGACGGTGTCCCGAGTCGGGCACCTGGTCCTCAGCCCGTTCCTGATCTTTGGGTGGTGGTGGTTTCCCGAGTTCGGGCTTGCCGGAGCAGCGCTCGCAAATCTGATATCCCAATCCATCGGCGTCGGGATGAACATGCGGGCGTTGCTGGTAGGGTCGTCCAGGCTGCACATGACCTTCAAAGGCTACTACATCGACTACCCGCTTCTCTGGCGGGTTCTCAAGATAGGATTGCCGGCTTCAGTGACAGGAGCGCAGCGGGCAGTCTCGCAACTCATCGTGGTAGCCATCGTCGCGTCATTCGGAGACATCGCTCTCGCAGCCTTCGCGATGACTCGAAGGGCCGAGAACACAGTGTTGCACGCCAGCCGAGGCATGGGCCGGGCCGCGGGAGCATTGGCGGGACAGAACCTGGGCGCCAACCTGCCGGGCAGGGCCAAGGCGTCAGTGTTCTGGGCGATCGTCTATGCGTCGGTTGCCAGCGTCACGATCTCGGCCGTCTTCCTCATCTTTCCGAACCAGGTAGCTTCGTTCTTCAACAGCGATCCTGAATTCATCGCCCAGGCCGCACTGTGGCTTCAAGTGTTGGCTATCGGCTACTTTTCGATGAATACCGTTCAAGTCTTCACCCAGTCATTCAACACGACCGGCGCGACGGTGGCGCCGATGATCGTCACCGTATCCACAATGTGGCTCCTGGAACTTCCGCTGGCATATGTCCTGTCGCGCCACACGTCGCTGGAAGAACTGGGCATCCCCTGGGCGATCGTGTTCGGCATGACTCTCAGATTGATGATCTTCACGTGGTATTACATGCGCGGCAGTTGGCTGCGAACCGGCATGTTGTGACACGTGTTGCCTGAATCTCGTCTGTCAGTTAATGCGCGGGTATAGCCGACGTTGTGCTATCCTTCGATCGACGGACAACCTGGGCACACTGGGATGACGAGATGAGTGCGACACAACAACCCCGGCGCGGCGCCCGATTCGGTGGAGTCCGAATCGGTTTCTCGGCCGCATCCATGCGCAGTGAGTGGTTGCTGCTGCTGACCGTTGCCGCGACTGTCGTGGCCGATCAGATTTCCAAGCTTGTCATCAAGGGCACGTTGGCCCTGGGTGAGTCTTGGCCGGCCGAGGGTGTTTTCAGAATAAGCCACGGGACGAACTCGGGCGCGGTTTGGGGACTGTTCCCGGGGCGCACCGGCATTCTAACAATCGCTTCGATCGTCGCCATCGCGTTTATCATCTACTACTACCGAACGCAGGCGGTGAGGAACCAGCCAACAAGGTTCACCGTGGGCTTGCTTCTCGGCGGCGCAATCGGCAACCTCATCGACAGGCTGCGCATGGGCGAGGTTGTGGACTTTATCGACGTCGGGTGGTGGCCCGCGTTCAATCTGGCGGATTCCTCCATCGTCGTTGGCATGACGCTGTTGATCGCCACCCTGCTGCTGACGGGCGAGCCGAAATCGCGGATCGACCAGCGCTCCGAAGCGGCCGACTGAGGGTGTTTGAGCCCGTGACCGATGTTCGCGTGTACACATGCGAAGGGCCAGCTCAACGCCTAGACCGATTCCTGGCCGACCGATGCAGCGATCTGTCACGCTCCCGCATCAAACGCCTGATCGTGGACGGAAGCGTGTTGGTCGATGCTCGTCCATCCGATGCCGGTTACAGGGTGAGATCCGGGCAAGTCGTCAGATTAACGGTCCCGGAGCCAAACCCGTCTCACATGCTTCCCCAGAACATCCAGATCGACGTGGTGTACGAGGATGAATGGTTGATGGTGGTCGACAAACCGGCCGGCCTCCCTGTTCACCCCGGGCCGGGCCATCCGCACTCAACTCTCGTCAACGCTATCCTGGGCATGCGGCCCCAGGTGGCCGAGGTTGGCGGCGTGATGCGGCCAGGCCTCGTGCACCGGCTGGACAAGGACACCTCCGGGCTGATGGTCCTGGCGAAAACCGACTCCGCCCACAGCGCGTTGTCAGGCCAGATCAAAGCACGCCAATTCACCAAAGGCTACACGGCGCTGGTCCACGGAATGCTGTCGCCGCCGGAAGCTGTTATCGAGGCGCCCGTGGGGAGAGACCCTCGCGATCGCAAACGTATGGCCATAGTCGACACCGGGAAGAACGCGACGACCGTGTACAAGACTTTGACGGCGTTTCAGAGGCACACGCTGGCCGAGGTAGCCCTGAAGACGGGTAGGACTCACCAAATACGGGTCCACTTTGCATCCGTCGGCCACCCGATCGTCGGTGACGGCACGTACGGGAACCCTGACCCGCGCATCGGGCGGCATTTCCTGCACGCCCACAGACTCGGCTTCCGGCACCCTGGGAGCTCGGCATACGTGGAGTTCGACTCGCCGTTGCCCGATGAGTTGAGCGAGCATCTGAACACGCTTGCGGGCGCATGATAATCTCCGGCCTGTGCCGGATTGGCGATCGTCAGCTCGTGGTCTGCAGGGGCCGGGTGCTTTGATGTATCGGGCGCTGCAATCCTCCGTGTCTGACGGCTTCGCGCAGATCGCCACGCTAAGGCAAACCGAGGGCAACTCGTCCAATTTCGTAGAGGGGCCGATTTCCGCGGCAGACAACACTCGCGGAACAAAGAATGGTCCGATTGGTCCTCCGGCGACGTCTTCGGTGAAACGGTTGCCCCCGCTAAACTGAGCGGCAATTACGGCCGGACCCATCGTCCCCTGCATGCCAACATACCCAGGAGCGTAACTTGGGGTGCTAGTCGCCAACGATCCATCTGCGTAGAGCAATGCTCCGTCCATCGCGTTTGCTCCGCCAGCCCCATCATAGGTCGTAACGACGAAATGCCATTGACCGGTGCTCAGCCCGGCATTTGAGATCCTGGTGACCTGGTTGTCGGCGTCTTCGTCGTAGAGTGACAGGACCAATTTGTTGCTGGCAGGGCTGCCGTAAACTCGCCACTCTCGTGCTTGCCCGGACTCGTCCCATTTCGAGAGAATCATATCTGCTCTGGACGCGTTGTATCTTTTGACCCAAGCTCCGATGCTCATACCTTGGCCGATTGAGTCGTCTCGAGAATAGTGGGAGTCCTGCGCACTGATCGCAACCTCGTCAGTACCATTGAAGGAAACAACAGGGATGGCGCCTTGAGCGCTGGGCGGCGTGTCGAACAGATTCAGGGCTTCAGGCCAGGTGAACAGGTCGCGTTCAGCTCCGATGGTCGTGAACACGTCGCTGTCGAAGACGCTCTGATCCGGCGATCCATCCGCGATGTGGCAGACGTTGACTCCATTGAACGGGAGGATAATCGTGCCCGGCCCAACGATTGTCTTGACGGCCCAATAAGCGGCGGTGATCGCGTCCGTGGACGTGGCCAACTCGTTCCACTGTGCGGTTTCGACCTCTGCGGTGTAGCTTAAGCTGCTCCCTTGCGGAGCTTTCTGGAGGATGGACTGCTCAATGTCCATGCGAATGGTCTCACCGGGATCGATCTGTTGACACGGCGGAATGTTCGAGAGCGCGACATCCGTGTCGGGGACGGAGTCACCGCTTAGGTCGAGCGACAAGACATCGCTGGAGGTGGCGACGTTGATCGCGGGAAATGACCCGTCGACAGTGACCCGTCTGACCCGAACCGGAACGCTGCCCGTGTTCGTGTAATCCAGCCAAGTGGTGCAATTATACCCTGGGTATACGTTCTCTTTTGTGACCAACACCGTGCTAGCCGAGACAACAGTGATCGAACACCTGCCGACACCCTTGTTCGAGTGATCTTTCGGATCGGCTCCCGTGCCCGCCGGATCCGCGCTGCTGGAAGTGGCCCAACCGTCGAAGAGTTGCACGTTGACGGTGTTGTCATCCTCGTCGTCGAAACCAGCCTGATTCACGATGCCGTCATCGTCGGTAAACGCCTCGACGACTTCAAGACTGACGTGGTCGGTGTTGACGGTGCTGCCAACATCCAAAGCGCCTGTCCAAATGTCGAAGCCGGTGCCAATGACGGCGACTCCGGCCACAAGCGTCATGACCATCAGACTCAATTTTGTGAATTCACGATTCATCTACATCGGTTCCTTAGGATATCGATAGCTTGCGCTGCAAGCACCGGCCTACGACGAACTGAAAACGGACAACCGGTTAATTCAAGCCTCCGTTCATCCAGATCGTGATCCAACCGATTTTCGGCACCCGCGCGATGACTACTCCAGTCAGTTCGTCGACCGTGAGTGTTGACCTGTCCGGGGCGTTGTTCGCGTCGCCTTTGGTGGTCAGCGCCAGTCCGTCGACGGTGGTCTCTAGGCTGACGATTCGGTGAACGATGTCGATCCCAGCGCGACGGTACTTCACCACGTCGCCAACGGCCAGGTCGCCGGCCGACACCGGTTTCGTGACGACCACGTCCCCGACGCCTATGACAGGCGCCATGCTGCCATCATGGATCGGCCTTATACAGCGACTGCAGCAATCATCAGTCCCCTTGCGATGAATGCCGACGATCTCGGCAAAGCCAATCCGCCGCTCCTCGACTGCCCTTAACAGTCGATGCCGCACGTCGTTTGCGGCTTGCGAGCTGTGGCCGGTCATCCTCCCCCTAGGCCAACACACTTGGATGGCGCCGTCGATCGGGTCGACACCGGCTCTATTCCATTCAAGAGCAGAATGGTGAAAATTGCGGTGAAAATGAGGTATAACAAAGCATTCAGAAGAGACAGCTTCGCGTCTGGGCGAGAAATCCGGCGCCGCTCCCGCGGATCGGAACGTACGCAGTGTCGGGATGTTCGGGCAGACCATGGCGCACATTGAGCGTGGCGCTCAGGGCATCGGTAAAGAGCCGGCATAGATATTCGCCACCGCAATCAGCGGACTGGCGTCGAGATCGGCCGGAGAAACGTTAAGGGGGTGAAGCGGGTCGAATTACGCTGGAGTCGAGCTGCACGCTCGAATGGAAATGGCCATAATGCGGCCGGACCGCATCATGCCTGCCGGAGCAAGCGACGGAGCCGCCCAAGCACCGGCGGCGCGGCCATCGACAAGATCAGTACGCCCACGGAAGTTAGGACTATCGCGCCGCCCGCGGCAACGTTCGCGTAGAACGCGATGGTCAACCCCGCGAGCGCGCTGCCCACGCCAACCGCGACGCCGCCCAGCAAGGCTATCTTCAGGCCAGTGGCGAATCTCAGACTGACCATCACCGGCACAACGATCAGGGCGCCCACCAGCAGCACCCCGACGACCCGCATCGAAAGCGTAATGGTCGCCCCGGTGAGAATGGCCAGCGCCAGATTGACTCGAAATACGTGCACGCCGTTGGACCGTGCCAGATCGGTGTCGAAAGAGCTCTGCGACAACTCCGAGTAGAACGCCAAGACGAAGCCGACGACGATCACGGTCAGCCCCGCCAGAAGCCATAGATCGGTTGAAGTTACCGTCAAGATGCTTCCGAACAGGTAGGCGAACAGATCGACGTTGAATCCATCGGCCAGGCTGATGATGACGACCGCGACGGCCAATGCCGAGTACAGCACAACCGCCAGCGCCGCGTCGCCTGGCATCAGTCTTCGGAGCCGGACCGTTTCGATGGCGACGGCAGCGACCGCCGTTGCGCCAAGTCCCGCGATCGGCGGGGACGTCCGCGTCAACAAACCTATCGCCACCCCGGTGAGGGCGACATGGGACAGGCTGTCGGAGATCATCGCGAGCCTTCGCAAGACCAGAAACAGACCGAGCGCGGGAGCAAGTCCTCCGACAAGAATTCCACCAATGAAGGCTTTGACCATGAAGTCATACTGAAAGATCTCAGGCATCAGTTCTCCGGCTCACTCCGTTGTCATCGATGTTCGTGCATCAAATCGTGCAATAGGACATCCATCGGCAGACCGTAGAGATCGGATATCTCTTTCTGCGTCATGTGATGAGGCGGCCCGTGGAATACGACAGTGCGGTTGATACAGGCAACGGTCTTCGCCTCCTGAAGAACAGCTCCGATATCATGGGACACCATGAGGATGGTGATTCCTTGCTCGGTGTTCAGTCGCCTCAAAACGGAGTAGAGCTGCTCCTGGCCCGCGGCGTCTACGCCCGCTTCGGGCTCGTCCAGCACGAGCAGCTTCGGTCGTCGAACGAGGCTCCGAGCGATCAGTGCGCGCTGTTGCTGGCCGACCGAAACGGCCGATATACGGCGGTCTGCAAGATCCTCTATGCCAACGACCTCAAGGCTCCGCTCCACCACCTCCTGACGACCCCGCCTCCAGAATCCGAAAGGGTCGAATCCCTTGTACAAACCATGCGCCACAATCTCTCGCACCGTCGCCGGAAACTGAGTGTGGATCCCGTCCATCGTTTGCGGCACGTATCCGACCATGTCCCATCGATCGAACTTGGATGCGGGCACGCCGAACAGCCGGATCTCCCCTGCCGTCGGGTTCGCCAGACCCAGCGCGAGTCTGACGAGCGTCGTCTTCCCGCTGCCGTTGGGGCCCATCACGGCGAAGAAGTCGCCTGCTTCGACGTTGAAACTCACGTTCGAGAGGGCGTCGACCGATCCATACCGGTAGGTAACGTTGCTGAACTCCAAGCAGCTTGAGTCTAGGGACTCCTTCGGTTGCGTCACGGGCACTCCAACGCCGTTCGCAAAGATGTCAGGTTTTCTCTCATTATGTCCAGGTAAGTCTCGCCCTCCGACGACTGGTTCGGAGTCAATGACTCGAGAGGGTGCAACGTCAGCACTTCTACCTCGATTTCCGCGGCGATCGTCTCGGGCAGACCTCGAGTCGACATGGTTTCGGTCATCACATACTTCACGCCTGTCGATCTGATGTCTCGTGTTAACTGCGCGAGTTTGGCTGGCGACGGCTCGGCCTCAGGGGTCAGTCCCGACACGGACACTTGGTCCAGGCTGTACCGAGCTGCCAGGTGCCCGAAGGCAGCGTGCGACGTCACGAATGTGCTCAGTTCGCAACCGTTCAGTCCGACCATGAACTCGTCATGGAGCACGTCCAGGTCCGCGACCGCCGCCTCAGCATTCCGTCGGAACTCCGTCGCATGAGATGGCGCCGCGGCCGACAGCGCTTCGCCGATGGCTGACACTTGCTCTCGGGCCAGCAACGGGTCGAGCCAAAAATGAGGGTCCGACGCCTCCGAACGTTCGGCCAGCGCCAGGCCAAGCTCCACCACTGCTAGGTCGGGATCATTCAAACTCGATATCGCTCGGTCCATCCACGGCTCGAATCCGAGTCCGTTGTAGATGACGAGGTCAGCCTTGCTCATCAGACGCATGTCTCCCGTCGAGGGCTCGAAATCGTGGGCTTCGACTCCCGGCCCGACGAGGTTGACCACGTCCACGAGATCGCCTCCGACACGTTTCGCAAAGTATTCCAGCGGGTACAGCGTGGTCACGACCAGCAGCTTATCGTCGTTCCGGCCGGCGCCCTCCTCCTCCGACGCGCAGGCCGCAGCCGAAAATGCCGCGAGCGCAAGACAAGCGAGCACTGCGCGGAGAGCAAGACGCGGCCTATTGATACCATGTCTCAATATCGTCCAAAAAACCTGATGAATGTTGCCTTCCATGAGATTAGATCACTCTCCTGAGATTGACATGCAACCCTGGCATAGAATGTCGAATTCGATGCGATGGCCGAGAATCTCGCCGTTCACTTCGCCGCCGATGGCCCTGACCAGGCGTTCGATAGTCGAATCGCGAAACTCATCGACTGTCCCGCATCGGACGCAGACTGTGTGGTGGTGGTGCTCATACCGGGCCAGGCTGTATTTCGTGGTGCCGTCTCGCAGCGCCAGCTTGCATACCACGCCCGCCTCGAGCAAGAGACGGATCGTGCGGTAGACCGTCGCCCTCCCGACTCCGGGCAATTCAGCGTTGATCTCTTCCGCGCCGAATCCGTCGGACTTGCGGTCCAACAAGTCGACGACCTGCCGCCGGGCCTGGGTAATCCGCAGTCCCATGTCCTCGATGACAGCCGTCAGGTCTCGCTGGAGATTTGCACTCTGATAATTGATACTTAGTCTCACTTGCTAGCCGTCAACGGCGGGGAGTCGATCGCATGAATAGAGATACAGTATCATCTGACGCCATGCATCGCAACCTCGACTCGCGTGCCGATGGGGCGCTTCGGCAGACCTGGGGAGTGAGCGTTGCGCCGAGACTGGACATCGATCGTTGACATCACCGCCCGTTTGTCGGCGCCGCCCTGCGCTGCTACGATACGGCCATCATCCAATCTCACGTGACAGATCGGAGAGCCGCAAATGACTACAACTCAACTATTCGCCGACACCGTTTTCAAAGGCGCCAACATCGTGACCGTGGACCCTGCCCTGCCGCGCGCGGAGGCGCTGGCCATCCGTGGCGGCCTCTTCGTCGGCGTCGGGAGCGACAACGACATCGAAGGTCTGATCGGGCCAGGCACGACGGTCAGGGACATGCGGGGCAAGACAATCATTCCCGGCCTGATCGACGCCCACATACACGTTCTGAGCTCGGGCACGAGGCATGTCATGGCGGCGGACTGCGATCAGCGAAGCATCGCCGACATCCAGGCGGTCCTCAGGGAACGCGTCGCAGATGCAGATCGCGGGGACTGGATACAGGGTTTCAAGTTCGACGACACAAAGACGCGAGAGTCGCGATTCCTCAACAAAGCCGACCTCGACGCCGTCACGACCAAACTGCCGATCATGGTCTCGCACCGAGCGGGCCACGTGTACTATCTCAACACCGTGGCGCTGGAGGAAGCCGGGTACAACAACGAAAGCGATGACCCGCCGGGGGGCCGCCTTGGCCGTGATCCCGCGACCGGCGAGCTGGACGGTGTCATATACGAGCGAGCCGTCGAGCCTCTTCGCGCTTCCCTGCCCCAGGTGACCGCCGAGACCCGGCGTCAGGGACTCAAGACGATCTGCGGGATGCTCGGGGCCGCGGGGCTGACCTCCGTTCACGACGCGATGGTGTCGGACCTGGAAATCAATTCGTATCAGGAGGGCCACGACAACGGCGACCTTGCCCTGAGAGTCTACATGTTGGCGGGTCGAGCTCACTTCCCCGCCTTGCGCGACGCGGGCATGAAGTCTGGCTTCGGCAACGACCGGCTGCGACTCGGCGGCATCAAGATGGTGTCGGACGGCGCCATCGCGGCTCGAACAGCGTACCTGTCTGAGCCATACGTGGACTCGCACGACCATGGCATCCAGGCGATGACTCACGAGGAGACCGAGGACGCGGTCATGGAGATGCATCGGGCGGGGTTCCAAGTGTGCATCCACGCCAACGGCGACTTGGCGATCGACATGGTGCTAACCGCGTACGACAAGGCGCAGGCAGCCGATCCGAGGCCCGACCCCAGGCACCGCATCGAGCACTGCACGCTGGTGAA
>DCWO01000038.1:31557-32956 GCA_002328865.1 Dehalococcoidia bacterium UBA2160
TGCACCTACGTCTACTATCACGGCGAGAAGATGCGGTTCTACGGCGAGGACAGGCTTCAGTGGATGTTCGCCCAAAGGTCGTTCATCGACTCCGGAGTCGTGTCCACGGGCGCGACAGACTACCCTCCCGGACCGTTCGAGCCGCTGATGGGCATCCAGAGTTGCGTCACGCGCACCGACATAAACGGCAAACTCTGGGGCCCCAACCAGCGCATTGCGGTCGACGAAGCGTTGCGCCTCTACACGCAGAACGGCGCCTACGCGTCTTTCGAGGAGGACATCAAAGGCTCGATCCAAGCAGGCAAGCTGGCCGATCTCGTGGTCCTGAGCGAAGACATCACCAGCGTCAATCCGTTCACGATCAAAGACATACAGATTGAGGAGACGATCGTCGGCGGTCAGGCGATCTACCAAGGGTAGGCGGTCGACGCGGCTGGCAGAACGGCGCGTGGTTCGGGATTTCGCCGCCACGCTGAGCGAGGCAGAGCATGTACGGACTCGCAGGCACGACGGTCGGCTTTGTCGGTCCGGATTATTCCCGCTGGCGTCAGCACGGCGCTCAGGCGGCTGACAGTCGACTGTGGCCGAGCGCGGTGGGCCCAAAGGTTGCTGTGCACCGAATTCGCCTCGGCTGCGTCTAATGCAGTGATGAATCCAAATCGGGAGGCTTCCCACATGTCCGAACTCACAGATTTTCGCGTCGCCAAGGACGAGTACTTTGGCGGTGACCACCACTCACCGCTCACAGCAGAGCAGCAACAAGGCTTCGACGGCTTACACTATTTCGAGGAGAACGAAGCTCTCGCACTGGTTGTCGCCCCAGAAGAACTGGACGACGGCGAGGTTGTCGAAGTCCAAACCAGCACGGGCGACGTCGCGCGTTACACGCGATGGGCTCGGATATCGTTCGACGTGGACGGTGAACGCGCCAGTTTGACTCTTTTCAAGGATGCAGAGGAAGACGACAGCGAGCTGTTCCTGCCGTTCGCGGACGGCACAAGCGGCAAAGAGACCTTTGGCGCAGGGCGCTATCTCGAGGTCCGGCAATTGCACGACGGCAGTTTGTTGGTTGACTTCAACTACGCCTACAATCCATACTGCGCCTACAACGAAGGGTGGAGTTGCCCGCTCACGCCGTTCGAAAATCGCATAGCCCCCGCGATCCGGGCCGGAGAGACCAACTTCAAGTAGCGGTTTCATCCGACGGTTGGAACCACATCGGGTTCGGGCGGCGTCAGGAGTGTCGTTTCGTGCCGGATAAGATCAACCGTCAAATCGTTCTCGCCTCCCGCCCCATCGGATACCCAAGGGAATCCGATTTCAAGCTCGTAGAGTCAGAGTTCCCACGCCCCGCTGAAGGCGAACTCGTCGTCAGAGCCATCTGGCTCTCGCTCGACCC
>DCWO01000140.1:0-10025 GCA_002328865.1 Dehalococcoidia bacterium UBA2160
GCTGCGCCCCGGGAACGAGCAGATCGCCGCCGCATACGTGGTCTACGGCTCCAGCACGGTGTTAGTTGTTGCTGTCGAAAACAGCGTTCAGGGCTTCACTCTGGACCCCGACGTAGATGAATTCATGTTGACGCACCCGGACCTCCGGCTGCCCGACAGGTGCTCGTGCTATAGTGCCAACGAGGGCAACTTCAAGAAGTTGGATGGCCCGACGCAGAAGGCTTTCACCGCGTTGCGGGACAAATACTCGCTGCGCTACGTGGGGTCGCTAGTGGCGGATTTTCATCGCAACCTACTCAAGGGCGGCATATTCCTCTATCCTGGTGACCCCGCCACTCCGAACGGTAAGCTAAGATTGATGTACGAAGCCAATCCCCTCGGATTCGTGGTTGAGCAGGCAGGGGGCGCGGCATCGTCGGGAGCGCAGCGCATACTGGACATTCAACCGGAGCGGCTGCATCAGCGAACCCCGCTCATCATCGGCAACAAAGACGTTGTGGAGCAAACCGTGTCGATTATGGGTGGAGAACAACCGTAACAACCTCCACCGACCGCACGCGAAAAAGGAGACTCGCATGAACGTGGCTGAACTGACTGCCAACGCCAAAGCCATCGTAGCGCCGGGCAAGGGCATACTTGCGGCGGATGAGAGCACCGGGACAATCAAGAAGCGATTCGACTCGATCAACGTCGAGTCCACCGAGGCGAACCGCATCAACTACAGAGAAATGCTCTTCAGGACCGAAGGAGCCTCCGAGTTCATCAGCGGCGTCATTCTGTACGACGAAACCTTGCGACAAAATAGCGCCCGGGACGGAACCCCGCTGGTGAAGGTGCTTCAAGACCAAGGCATCATTCCCGGCATCAAGGTGGACAAGAGCACAAACCCGCTGGCCGGCTCCAAGGGCGAACTGATCACCGACGGCATCGACGGACTCCGCGACCGGGCCGCCGAGTACTACGCCCTCGGCGCTCGGTTCACGAAATGGCGGGCGGTCATCACGATCGGCAATGGCATTCCCAGCCGTCAGTGCATCGAGGCCAACGCGCAATTGTTGGCCCGCTTCGCGGCGCTGAGCCAGGAAGCCAACCTGGCGCCCATCGTCGAGCCCGAAGTGCTGATGGACGGCGACCACACCATCGACCAGTGCTTCCAGGCAACCGAGGAAACGCTGCGGGAGGTCTACTACCAACTTGGCCGCCACGGCGTTAGCCTGGAGGGTTCGCTGCTGAAGCCGAACATGGTTCTGTCGGGCAAGGACGCCGCCGACCGCGCCGACGCGGACGAGGTTGCTGAAAAGACGATCGTTTGCTTCCAACGCACGGTTCCCGCCGCTGTTCCCGGAATCCTGTTCCTCTCCGGAGGCCAGAGCGATGAGGAAGCGACCGTCAACCTCAACGCCATCGCCATACGAGCCGCCGATGTTGGTGTGCCCTGGCAGATGACCTTCTCCTATGGGCGCGGCCTCCAGGCGGCGCCCCTGCAAGCTTGGGGCGGATCAGCGGACAACCTGGACAAGGCGTCACAAGCCTACTACCATCGAGCACGCGTGACCGCGGCCGCTCGTAGGGGTGAGTACACTCCTGCGATGGAGGCAGCACAAGCGGCCGACTAGGCCGCACTGCGCACGTATGACTCGGCGCCGACTTCTGATAGCCACCCGCAATGCTGGCAAACTCCGTGAGCTCGCCGAACTCCTGGTCTCGGCTCCCTTCGAACTGGTCTCCTTGGACGATGTAGGCGTCGACGAAGAGGTCGACGAGACGGGCGAAACCTTCGAGCAGAATGCGGCGCTCAAAGCCGAGACCTACTGCCGGCTCAGCGGACTGCCGACTCTGGCCGACGATTCGGGCCTCGAGGTCGATGCGCTTGGCGGCGAGCCCGGAGTTCGCTCCGCCAGATACGCGGGAGACGACGCTTCCGACGGCGATAGAATTGCCTTTTTGATCGGGAAGCTGGACAATATACCGGAGGACAAGTGGTCGGCGCGATTCCGTTGCGTCGTCGCGGTCGCTTGGCCGGACCAGCCCACCGAGCTTTATTCAGGCGCATGCGAGGGCAGGATCGTACGGCGAGGCAGAGGCGACAACGGCTTCGGCTATGATCCCGTGTTCTACATACCGGAGTTGGGCAAGACACTGGCCGAACTCACCCCGGTGCAAAAGAACCGGATAAGCCACCGGAGCGGCGCCGCGAAGAAGGCCTCGGCTGCCCTTTCCGAGCAGAATTAAAATGCAACTCCCGACCGCCGGAGACCGGAACTACAAGTGATCGTCGATAAACTGGACCGTCCCCTTCGCGACCTGCGCATCTCGGTGACCGACAGGTGCAATTTTCGTTGCCCGTACTGCATGCCGGAAGAGATCTACGGCGAACGCTACAGCTTCCTGGACAGAGATTCGGTATTGACCTTCGAGGAGATCGCCCGGGTCGCCCGAATACTCGTCAGCCTGGGCGTGACGAAGATCCGGTTGACCGGCGGCGAACCCTTGGTTCGAAACCAAGTGGACAGGCTCGTCTCCATGCTGTCGGAGATCGACGGCCTGAACGACCTCGCCATGACATCCAATGGCTATCTCCTCGCCCAGATGGCGCAGAAGCTCAAGGACGCCGGACTGCAGCGGATCACCGTCAGTTTGGACTCGTTGGACGAGGACATCTTCAAGCAAATGAACGGCCGAGGGTTCGGCACGCAGCGGGTGATCGAAGGAATCGCCGCGGCCCACGAAGCCGGATTGGCGCCGATCAAGATCAACTCGGTTGTCCAACGCGGCGTCAACGAACATGTCGTCGTCGATCTCGCTCGCTTCGCCAAGGAGCGAGGATACATCGTGCGATTCATCGAGTACATGGACGTGGGGAACCTCAATGGCTGGCAGCCTACACAGGTCGTGTCCGCCGATGAGATCGTGGCATTGATCGACGCCGAGATGCCGCTGAAGGCAGTGGACGGCAACTACGACGGCGAAGTCGCATCACGCTATGCCTATGCGGACGGCGAGGGTGAGATAGGCGTCATCGCGTCTGTCACCAAGCCTTTCTGCGGCGGCTGCACCAGGCTCAGGCTGTCTCCTGAAGGCGCCATCGTCACATGTCTGTTTTCGGGCGCCGGCCCCGACCTTCGCGGTCCGATGCGCAGCGGCGCCACCGACGGCGAGTTGGAAACGATTGTCCGAAGCACGTGGGGCGGGCGAACCGACCGTTATTCCGAGCTCCGCTCGCAGACGGCAGACGCACCCCGCAAAAAGGTCGAGATGTACCACATCGGCGGGTAGCCCGCGCTGACGGCAGTCTTGCCTGCATCATTATCTGGCCTACAGGCGCCAGCCAACTCAATCGTCAGAGTCTCCTCGCCCCCTTCCGTCGCCTGGCGCCGGTCACAAAGTCCGTCTCAGCGCCGGGAAGGTCAACGGACTTCTCGTCACAGTCAACGGCGCCTCCCTTTCAACTTCGAGTCAGTTGCGCTTGCCGTGTGGTCCAATCCCAGTGGCAGGTGGATGGCGCCCGAACTCAGGACGTGGAGCCTATTCTGTGTCTTAGCAACAAATGGAGAAGTGAGCGTTGGGCACACCGTCTGAACCGTTCAAGCCACTACGGCGCCATCACCGGTCTTGACGCTCTCGCCACAAAGCAAAGGGACCCCGTCTTTACGACGGGGTCCCTTTGTAATAGACCGGATTCAGTCAAGCTCCGTCAGTCAGAGCCACACGCTACTGAGTCTTGCGTCCTCGGATCATGAGGATGCCGCCAGCGCCCAGCATCGCGATGGCCGCCAACAACCCGAGTTGGGCCGCCAACGGGACCGAGTTGTCACCGACGCTCGGCAGTCCGCGTCCGGGTCCCGCGGGTTGCGGCGCCGCCGCAGGCGTCGCGGTCGGTTCGGGCGTAGCGGTCGGAACCGGCGTTGGCGTCGCCACGGGGGCGACTGGACCGGCGACTATGCTGTAGGTCGCCATCATTTGAGCTTCGACGTACGCCTGGTCGGCGCCGCCTTCGTTGGCGATCGACTCAATTGTGCCGTCGCCGTCGGAGTCGTAGCCGTTTCGTGCGGCTTGAAGGGTGCTTACGACCGTGTTCCCGCCGGGACCAAGCAATATCTTGGCCAGAGTCAGGTTGCTTGTGGCCACCACCTGAGCAGCGATGTCTCGCGCCTGTGCGGCCCACATTTCGGCGTTAGCGCCGTTCACGTCCAATGCGGCAGCGTGGGCAGCCATGACCGTGTTGTCGGGGTCGCCGGCAGCGCCCAACGCGGCATGACTACGGTCGGCCGCATGGGCCAACACACCGGTGTCAGCGGCTTCAATGATGTCGATGACCGCCTGGGCGTTAAGCTGCACATCCTCAATAGTCAGAGAGTTCGCGGCAGCCTGGGCTTTTTCGATCGCCGCGTCCAATTGAGCCTGCAGATTGGGCAGGATGCCCATGTCCGCGTCGGCAGGCCAACTGATCAGCAGGTGCCGTACGTGCGCCATTCCGGCGATTGGCAGGGAGTCGCCAAACACCCCGTCTCCGGAGGGAGCCGCAGGATCGGTCCCTTCAGCCTCCGAACTTATCGTCAGTGTGCTGTACATGGCGATGAGGTTGCCGCCGTCGTAGTTGGCGGAGCTGCTGTCGAAGGTGTGGCTCACGCTTCCGTCGGCGCCGACGGTCAACGCTCCCAGATTCAGCGTCTGGGCGCCGTCGTCGGAAACCAGATACGCAACGTATTCCATGCCCGCGTCGGGCGCCGTGACGTCCGCCATCGTGATGGTTACGCTGTCGCCAAGACTGGCGCCGTCGGATATTACCGCGGTGCCTGTTCCTTCCGGCGCGCCCACTGAGATGAGCACCGGCACTGGTTCCTGCGCCTGCACCGCGGCAGGCAAAGCCAGCACGAACAATAGAGCCAAGACTAGAATGAATTTAGACCTGGACATACTGAGTGTCCCCCCTACTAAGGTTGACGCGAAGATACCAAGAATCCGAATGATTTCGCACCGTTCATACACTACCACAAGGTACTAGCCGCGCATAGGCCTTGAGGGACAAAGTTTGCGGCAAATTCAATCACCCGTCACCGGGGACGAATTCGCCACAAGGCCCAAACGACCTCTGAGGGCAGCATTGTGTCCCCATCGCCTCGAACTTCCACGATAGGGCATCGGTATCATACCAGTCCGGCTCGGTCTCGTCGAGTCCATGGCGATACAGAGGTTGGGCGCAGCCTGCCGCCAGCCTGATTGGCAGTCACCGCATCGGCGCCGCAGGAGGGTGTACGGCGGAAATCGGGAAACTCGGACCGCCGTACGGGAAGCATCTATATCCCGAAGTCAACGCTCTCTTGAGCTTGCGGACCCATGGCAACACGCAACTTTTTGATCGCCAGACGAATCCTGGTCTTGACTGTTCCGAGAGGCTGCTTAAGATGGTTGGCGATTTCCGAGTGGGTGAAACCGCCGAAATACGCCAGCACGACCACTTCGCGCTGCTCCGGACGCAGTGTGGTCAGGGCCGCCTTTATCTGGCTTCGCTCGTGCTCAGCTTTGGCATATTCGGTGGGATCGCCGTCGGCGGCCTCGGAGGGTCGATTGCTGAGATCGGCGTCGTGCTGGAGATGGCTCTGCTGCCGGCGGCGGCGTCTCAGCTCGTCAATCGCTCGGTTGTGCGCGATCGTAAACAGCCACGCCGTCACGCTGCCGCGCAGGGCGCTGTAGCTGGCAGCCTTGCGCCATACGTTAAAGAACACGTCCTGGGTCACTTCTTCGGCGGCGCCCGGGTCTCTCAGCACGCGAATGACGTGAGCGAACACACGGCCCGAGTATCTGGCGTGAAGCGACTCCAACGCTTCAAGGTCTCGATCGACAATCGACGCGAGAAGCTGTTTGTCTTCGGGCGCCTGTTGACTCATGGCTATCTCCTTCAAGGTCTGCACCGCGTTTCTGCCATGGGAACACCCCGTGAGGCTCGAATGAGCGGAGCTAGAAGGTCACACGCATTCGGCTTCGACCAAGGTTGAATACGAACACAGTTGCACGCTATTGGCGCCGAACGCCGATGCCATGCGGTCGCCTCGGTGTGCTAGTTGCTCCCGCGGGCACGGCGTTCAGCGTGGCTTTGATATAATCTGCGTTGGCATTGAGCAAATCGTTACCTTCTCATAACCGTAAAACGAATCCGGCGGGAAAGGGTTATTATTCGGCGCTCGACGGAAACAGGCTAAGGGTCGTAGGCGGCCGCCAAGTTGGAGGCATCAAACTGACTCGCGAAGTCGACATATGCCAGTTGGATGATCGATCGGACCGGAGAGACTCAATTAACTCCGGAGATGCATCCGTTTTGAAGCGCGGCGTCGCGGACCTCGGGATAAGCCTCGACGAAAAGCAGCTTGCTCAATTCGAGAGACACCACTCCGAGCTCGTTGATTGGAACTCAAGAGTCAATCTCACGACCGTAACGGGTTGGGAAGAGGTTCAGTCGAGGCACTATCTCGACTCCCTAACGGTTGTCCTGGGCTTGCCCGAGCGAATTCTCGAGTCCGGTCGGTTCGCCGATGTCGGCAGCGGCGCCGGGCTGCCGGGCATTCCGTTGAAGATCGCATTTCCCAGGATGACCGGCGTGCTCATCGAATCCGTCGGCAAGAAGGCCAGGTTCCTCGACCACGTTGTCAACGCACTTGGTCTCGACGGTCTGGAGGTCCAGTGCCGAAGGGCCGAAGACCTGGCCCACGACCCGGCGTATCGCGAAACTTTCGACCTAGTGGTGTCCAGGGCGGTTTCACCGGCGCCTGCCATGGCGGAGTTGACCCTGCCTTTTTGCCGAAAAGGCGGGCTGTCGATTCTGCACAAGACCCGCAGCGCCCAAGACGAGATCGAAGCAGCCGCGACCGCCATAGCGGCCATGGGAGGCGTTACGAAATCCGTGATCGATGTCTCTGTAGCAGGCGTGAGTGATAGCAGGACCCTAGTGGTGCTGGAGAAGGTGGCCGACACCCCGGACCGGTACCCTCGCCGACCGGGCATGCCAGCGAAGCGGCCGCTATGACCGCGACTGCCGAGGCGGTTGAGCATCACGCTCTTCCGCTTTGCCAGCCAACGCCACGGCTCGTAGCAGTCATCGACGAAGCGGTCGGCGCACGATGATTACGAATGGATCCGAGCGACATCGAGGAGTCTCGCTCCGAAGAAGGTTCTTCTCACTCCCCACTTTGGTATCGTTCGGGATTGCGATAGCCGTGATCGTCATGCTGTCGACGAGTTCGGGTCTCGATTGGGACGAAACTTGGGACAACATTCGGTCGATCAACGTGTGGCTGTACATCGCCGCCGTAGCCGTTTACTACTTGAGCTTTCTGTTCCGAGGGTACAGATGGCGGGTGCTTGCGCTCAACGCCACGGATGGCGCCGGCGCGGAAGCGGACATGCCGTCGCCATTGCACTGTGGCCGCCTCATAATTCTCGGCTGGTTCGTCAATTCGATCGCGTGGCTTCGTCTGGGGGACGCCTATCGAGCCCTGGCCTTCTCGGAAGATTCCAAGACCACGTTTCCCTGGAGCCTCGGCACGGTGCTGGCCGAGCGGGTGTTGGACATGGCAACCATCGCCGTAATCATCTTCACGAGCGTCTTCGTGCTCACGGCAACGTCCGACCTCGCAGTTGCCCAGTACATCGTGATTATGGCATTCGTCATGGCGTTCGGCGTCATCGCCATAATTTTGTCGATGAGAGTATACGGCGCCCGCGTCGCGAGGCTCTTGCCCACCCGATTCGAAACGGCGTTCAATCGATTCCAGCAGGGAACGTTGGGAAGCCTGCGAGAGCAGCTTCCTCTGATGCTGGTGTTGGGTCTCATCGGGTGGTTGTTGGAAATGGGCCGGTTGTATTTGGTCGTGGTGGCGCTGGACTTGGAAATCGCCATCGCTTTGGTTCCGGTGGTTGCCCTTGGTCATGCGATCCTCAGCACGGTCCCAACGCCCGGAGGTTTGGGCGCGGTGGAGCCTGGCATCACGGGCCTGCTGCTGCTCTCCCTGAACAGGGACGACGCCGTTTCGGTTGCCATAGTCGACCGTTCGATAACCTACGCGAGCATCGTCTTGATCGGCGGGGCGTTGTTCCTGCTTCGCAACGTGATGAGGGCACGGGCCAAGAGAACACAAGCCGCCGTGACCAGTTAGGCGTCAATGAAGCCGGCGGCTATGAACTCAGTCTCTTCGAACACACCCGAATGCCAATCGATCACCTCCGTGAGTTTCGCCATCTCGCCGGCCATGTCGGGCATGTGGCTCGGCCATCCGGTGAAACAGGCCCTGTGCTGATCGTCTTAGATCGAGCCTTTGGCTGTGGTAGGCGCGCTCGACTGGATAGAGGGAGAAATCGCTCATGATCAATGATGCTCTGCGAACGCTATTGCCCATCGCCGGATGGGGCGAGGAGCGTCTCCGCGCGGTCGAGATTACGGGCGACAGCGACCCGATATTGCCCACGCCGTTCCTCATTGGTCAGACAAGCGCCGCGGCGCTCGCCGCGGTCGGTCTCGCCGTCTCCGATCTGTGGAAACTGCGCACTGGGCGTGACCAGGAGATCGCGGTCGATGCTCGTCAGGCGACGGCCTCGTTGCGCAGCGGACACTACATGCAAATCGACGGGGTGACCGTCTCGGCCGAGCGCAACCCGTTGATGGGCGTCTATCCGGCCAAGAATGGCCGCTGGAGCTATCTCCACTGCAATTTCCCCAACCACCGTGAGGCTGCCCTGAGCGTCCTCGGCGTTTCGGATGATCGCGAGGCGGTGCGCAACGCGGTGGGAAATTGGGACGCTCTCGAATTGGAAGAGGCGATCATCGCGGCGAACGGCGCCGGGGGCATGGTTCGCACGACGGATGAGTGGGTTCAGCACCCGCAGGCCGCCGCGATCGCCTCGCTGCCAGTGATGGAGATCGTCAAGATTGGCGACAGTCCGCCCGAGCCGCTCCCCGACGGCGATCGGCCGCTATCGGGCGTCAGGGTGCTCGACCTGACGCGGGTCCTGGCCGGGCCGACCTGCGCACGCACCCTCGCAGAACACGGCGCCGAAGCGATGAAGATCACCGGCGCGCACCTGCCGAACATCGGATATCAAGAGTATGACACCGGCCACGGCAAGCTCTCCACCCATCTCGACCTGCGCAAGCAGGATGACCTCGAGACGCTGCGCGGGCTGATTCGCGAGGCCGACGTGTTCTCGCAGGGCTACCGGCCGGGAACGCTCGACCGTCGCGGGCTGTCTCCGGAAGCTCTCGCGCAAATGCGTCCCGGCATCGTCCACGTTTCGCTGTCAGCGTTCAGCCATCTCGGACCGTGGGCCATGCGTCGCGGCTTCGACACGGTCATCCAGACTGTAAGCGGCATCACGAGCCGCCAGGGCGAGCTGTTCCCGGGCGATACACCGGGGCCACAATTCTACCCGGTGTCGGCGATCGACTATCTGACCGGCTACTTGATGGCTTTCGGCGCGTTGATCGCCCTCACTCGCCGGGCGCAGGAGGGCGGAAGCTGGCTTGTTCGCCTCTCCCTGGCTCAGACCGGGAACTGGCTGGTCGGACGCGGCCAGGCGCCAATCGCCGAGCTCAAAGACGTGGCCACCGAATTCACTCCCGCCGAACTGGAGCGCTGGTCGATGGAGAGCGACACCCCGGTCGGCAGACTGCGACACCTCGGGCCGGTGGTGCGCCTTTCGGAGACGCCGCCACATTGGGCGCGACCAGCCGTGCCGCTAGGCTACCACCAACCGGCATGGCCGGAGCGCGCCAGGTAACCGGGTTGAGGCTCACATCGAAGACCGATGGCAGCGTAGACGGACCGAAAGGACGAACCGCTGTCTGACCGGCGTCGCTCAACAGCTTCGTTCGTCTTAAGCGCCCTGCGTAGGACGGATGATTATGGTTAGGGGATCGTTCGGGAGAAGCTATCCGTTACGCTCCCGGGGACCAGGTAACCTTCGCTCCTGGCTTCCGCAATCATCGCCTGGTACTCTGGGTCGGCTTCCGCTGCCGCAAGCAACTCGTCAAGGAC
>DCWO01000140.1:10340-12793 GCA_002328865.1 Dehalococcoidia bacterium UBA2160
AAGCAACTCGTCAAGGACTCCGAGGGACTCGGCAGACGACACCCAATGAAGCCCAAAAGGGTTTCCTGAGATATTTCTCAAGAGCTGCGTGCCGCCGGTAGGGAACTTCTCGTTTGCCCAGATCGTGACCTTTACCGCCCAGGCAAAGGCTTCGTTTGCTTTTATGCCGTTGACTTCGGCACTTCGAACTCGGTAAATCACAGTTGCTCACCTCCGCGATAGCTTTTCGCTTGATCGGACGCGTGCGAGTGTACAGGCGTGGGTTGATCGCGTCAACCGTTGGTCCATGGGAAGCCCGGTGACCGGCGCGAATCTCCCAATTCGTGATCATTTCCGGTGTCGCCGATTGGCCTCCGCTTTCCGCTGCGAACACCTTCGTGATATCATTTCCCGTACGCGAATCGCAGGCTGTTGCGTGCCCAATGCGGGGCGCAGTCCCTCGGCACAACCAGCCCTGTGCACCCGCGACTACCCCAAACACCAAAAGTCCTGGAGGAGCTGATGGCCACGGAAACGAAGATCAACCTTAAGCGCAAGAGCAGCGTGGTCAGCGACGGCCCGTCTAGGGCGGGCGCGCGGGCGATGCTGCGCGCCGCCGGGCTTAGAGACGACGACATGGACAAGCCGTTCGTGGCGATCGCCAATTTGGCGTCCGACGTGACGCCGTGCAACGTTCATCTGGACCGGCTCGCTCAGAAGGTCAAGCGGGGACTTTGGCATGCGAAGAGCGTGCCGTTCATGTTCGGCACCATCACCATCAGCGACGGCATCTCGATGGGCACCGAGGGAATGAAAGCGTCCCTTGTGAGCAGAGAGGTCATCGCCGACTCCATCGAGACCGTGACATTCGGCGAGAGCATGGACGGCCTGGCTGTCGTGGCGGCGTGCGACAAGAACATGCCCGGCGCGATGATGGCAATGGCTCGGCTGAACGTTCCGTCCCTCTTCGTATACGGCGGCTCGATAATGCCCGGCAACTGGAAGGGCAAGGACATCAACATCCAGGACATGTACGAGGCGATCGGCGCCCACTCCCAGGGCAAGATCACGCTCGACGAGCTCATCGGCATGGAGCGGGTTGCCTGCCCCGGCGAAGGGGCGTGCGCGGGCATGTTCACGGCCAACACCATGGCGTCGGCCATCGAGGCGATGGGCATGTCAGTGCCCGGCGCGGCTTCGGTCCCGGCGATCAGCGCCCTGAACGAGGACATCGCTTTCAACTCCGGCCAGGTCATCTACAAGCTCCTCGAAACGGACCTCAAACCCCGAGACATCATGACTCGCGACGCCTTCGAGAACGCCATCCGGGTCGTGCTGGCCATGGGCGGCTCGACGAACGCCGTCCTCCACCTGCTCGCCATAGCCCACGAGGCCCAGGTCGAGCTTTCGATCGACGATTTCGATCGGCTCAGCCGTACCACGCCATACCTGACCGACCTCCGTCCCGCCGGACAGTACGTGATGCCGGACATGGACAAGTCCGGAGGCGTTCCGGTGCTCATGAACGAGTTGCTGAAGGCGGGATTGCTCCACGGCGACGCGATCACGGTCACCGGCAAGACGATAGCCGAGAACCTCGCCGAGTTCGACCAGGAACCCGACAGCAAAACGATCTATCCGATCTCCAATCCCAGGAGCCCAACAGGCGGTCTCGCGATCCTCAGGGGCAACCTTGCCCCTGACGGCGCAGTCATGAAGGTGTCGGGCACAAAGCATCTCACCCATGAAGGGCCGGCGAAGGTCTACGACGGCGAACGGGCAGCGTTCGAGGCCGTGACCCGAGGCGACATCCAGCCAGGCGACGTTCTCGTCCTCCGATACGAAGGACCCAAGGGCGGGCCGGGCATGCAGGAGATGCTGGCGGTGACCGGCGCGATAATGGGCGTCGGACGCGGCGACGATGTGCTGCTGCTCACGGACGGTCGTTTCTCCGGCGCGACTCACGGCCCCATGATCGGCCACGTGGCGCCCGAAGCTGCGGTCGGCGGTCCGATCGGTCTCGTCCAAGACGGAGACATCATCACGCTGGACGCCGAGGCGCGCGAGCTCAACGTGAAAGTGTCCGACGCAGAGATGGAGAAACGACGCGCGCAGTGGACCCCTCGCGACAACGGGTACTCTCACGGCGTGATGGCCAAGTTTGCGCGGCTCGTATCGTCGGCGTCCAACGGCGCGGTAACGACGTAGGTTGAGCGGTCGCAGGCTCGTTCAGAGATAGCCTCACGTACTGGATGGCAGTTGCATTGTCTCGAATCGGTTTTCGGAAGCTCCCGACAAATCGGGGCTGACCGAGAGCGGACAACGTTGCGAGACAAGGTCGTAGGGGGTATTTGTAAGCTTCCCGCCTGTTTCCGAGTCCAAATCGTGTTGCCACGCGGGTACAACGTGCTATTCGGCACTCCCGCACCAACTAACCATGCGACGTTCCAGGAGGGTTTGAAACCATCTGTTCC
>DCWO01000048.1 GCA_002328865.1 Dehalococcoidia bacterium UBA2160
AAAATGCAAGATCAGATTGAAGAGCTGTCGCGACTACTTTTGAATGATTGGCAGGCGTTGGAACTTCATGACGTGTCTTGCGTTGCGCGCCCAGAGGCGTCATAAGATAGGTCTGGTCACACGCGTGATGGCGTCGGTGCACGCCGCTGCTTCATAAAGCGAAAATTGCCTGCTTCTCCCCTTCCAACGATCATAATATTTATCGCTATCGGATGTCTCAAAGGAGTACCTGAGCCCTAACCTACGTTAAAATCTCAGGCGTTTCAGATTCGGGCTCGGTCACGGGCAGGTGGCGAAAACCTCTGAGTGTTTTTAGAGTGTGAAGTCCGCAGCCTGCTTTGGTGCGGACTTCACGATTTTGAAGACTTCGACCGTTCGCATAACACCGACGAGCCGAAGCCGAAGAGAGGTTCGGTGTGTCCTGCAGCCCACAAGCCCGGACACACATCCCCTTTGCGACGACGGCATACACGGCGGATAACGATGGCGTCATTCACCCCGAACTGCCGTCGCAATGCGTCTTCGCCACAGGGACGCAGACATGCGCCATTTTCGTCGATCACTACAGATTCCGCAAGAGCGGTCCGCGCTGCTCGCTCGCGGTGGTGGGCTGTACCAAGCACCCGTACGGGCGCTATACGCTGTATCCGCCGGGATATTTCCCGTATAGCCGTGCACCGATGGCGCCATACACCCTCTCGGGAGAACTGTTGCTGAACCCGGTGACGGGGCAACCGCTCTGGGAGTCAACGCTCTTCGCCGCCGGTGTAGATGCGGCAACGGGTGAACGGTGGCCGGAGGAAAGTCTATCGGATGATCCCCGACGACGCCGAACTCAAGGATCTCGATTGCAGCTCGCCGGTGGGCTCTTGGGTGTTGATCCTCAGTTGGATGAGGGGGATCGGGAGCGAATCGCAACCTGCCTGTCAGTGGCGACGATGAAACTGATCAGTGGGGCAAAGATCTGGGCAAGCGACTGGAAACACCGTGGAACGGCGATCCTGTCGGTGCTTCTGTCAATCCCCGTTCAGACTTCTCTGCTGGACCGGATACTGGCCGCCGGTGCGCTCAGCGGAATGTGGGCAGGGAGAGATCCGCACCGCTGGGATGCAGATCGAAAGACTTGGATTGCGGGCCCTCTCGCCCGGTCCGGACTCCGGGAACACCACGACGCCGCATCCCTCCGGGATCGCGCTCCGCCACCCACGAATTCGCCCGATGCCGCCGCAGCGCACGCAGTGTTACCTTCGGATTCATGAATGATCAATACCGTCCGCCACTATCCGTTTCCCCGCAAGCGTTGATGCGTTACTCGATACTTGCCCAACTCGAGGCGCTTCTTTTGAGCGGGTCCTCGCCGAATGATGCAGTGAGCAAGATCGCCGGGCAAGAACACGCGTACCCCGACGGTCGCCCTGTGCGAGTGAGCGTGCGCACCTTGCAACGCTGGCGATCGGCGTATGCGAGCGGTGGGATTGAGGCCCTCGTGCCGCGCAGTCGCAAGCGAACCGAAACCTCGATGACCCTGAGTGAGGCCCTCGTCGCCTTTTTTCGCGATGAGAAACACCATGATCCACGAGCCTCGGTGCCCGAGTTGCTCAGGCGAGCCAGGGTTCGCGGCATCATCGCCGAGGATCTGCCCGTTGACCGGAGCACCGCATGGAGGGCTTGCCGGCGCATGGGGCTGCCCACTCGCGCTCGTCCTTCCAAACGTGAGGGTGACATGCGTCGATGGCGCTACCCCCATCGAATGCAGTGCGTACTCGCCGACGGGAAGCACTTTCGAGCCGGTGGCGCCCGCCTTCGCCGGGTAGCGTTGTTCTTCCTCGACGACGCCACTCGCTACGGGCTCGATGGGATCGTAGGCACCTCGGAGTCGGTGGAGCTATTCTTGCACGGACTCTACGGGATGGTCGGCAAGCACGGGCTAATGGATCTGCTGTATCTGGACAAAGGTCCCGGCTTCAGATCCAACGACACACTCGCAGTGGTGCAGGGAGGACTACGCGCCTGGCTCATCCACGGCACGACGAGGTACCCCCAGGGGCACGGCGCGATAGAGCGCTTTCACCGCACCGCAGACGAGCAGCTGTTAAGGTCCCTGGACGGGAATCTCGAGGTCGATCCGGACTGCCACGCACTCACTCTGCGTCTTCGACACTTTCTGGACCGCTATAACGACACCCCCCACGAGACCTTTGCAGGCGACACGCCCCGGCAGCGCTGGGAGGCAGGACGTCCCCTGCGCTTCCCCGAAGATCAGGCTGATCTGTACCGCCGATTCGTCGTGCGTGAGCCACGCAAGGTCTCCGCCGATCACGTCATCAAGGCTGACGGCCGGCTCTGGGAGGCGCCCCGTGGTCTGGGGGGCACGTGGGCCGAAGTGACCCGACATCTGCTGGACGGCCGATATTGGGTCCTGCACGAGGGACGCATGGTGCAGCTCGCTGAGCTTGATGTGCACGCCAACGCAACCGGGCATCGCGGTTACATCGGCGATGACCAGCCCGTGTCCCCCGAAGGCATCCCCGCCACCGCCGCTCGACTTGCCTTCGACCACGACCTGCGGCCCCTGGTCGACTCCGAGGGTGGCTTCCGCGATGAGAAATGCGATGAGAAAAACGAGGAGACTAACCTGTGAGCCTCGAGCTGAGCCCCCTGGGTTTCCGCAAAACTCCGTTCACCCGCGAACTTTCGGTCACCGAACGCTTTGAGCTGCCTTACCAGGAAGAGGTGGCTGAGGCCCTGGCTGAAGCGGTTCGCCGACGCATGAGTGCCGCTCTCATCGCTCCCGCCGGTACCGGCAAGACCGTGACCTTGCGTATGCTGGTCTCCCTTTTGCCCGAAACCCGTTACCAGATCCGCTACGTCAAGGTCACAGGACTTTCCAAACGTGATTTGTGCAAAGAGATCGCCGCCGCGTGTGGTCTCTCTCCAACCGGCATTTACCCCGCACTGGTGCGCAAGCTCCAAGAGACCTTCGAACACACCTCCGGCGCCGACGGGCTGCGCTCGGTGATCGTCCTCGATGAGGCCCACGACTTGCGTCCCGAGTCGCTGGCCATGCTGCGCCTGCTGACCAACTTCGAGATGGACAGTCGCCTCGTCGTCTCGTTGGTACTCGCGGGGCAACCGGCGTTGAAAACCCTCCTCGGACGACCCGAACAGGAGGCGATGGCCCAACGCCTGGCCCACTTCGCTACCCTGCGGCTACTCTCTCGCGAGGAGACTCGTTCCTACATCGTACACCGCTGCGCTGTCGCAGGAGCTCAAACCAACCCCATCGACAGCGAAGCCCTCGAGGCCATCTTCGAGATCAGCCGTGGCAACTTGCGTGCCATCGACCGACTCGCACTGAAGTCCATAGAGCTCGCAGCCGGAGCCGGCTCATCGGCGGTCTCCACCGCTGAGGTGATCGCGGCACGCAACCAGTTGTGGGCGTGAACGGACTACTGCCGACGCTTCGGGTTCATGCCATCGATCCTGAGCCCGACGGGCCTCAGTGGCTCGTTCAGGACCTTTGGGGTGCCTGTGCCGTCGGGGTAATCGGCGGCGCTCCGAAAGCCTGCAAGTCGATGATGGGGCTGGATCTGGCGATCTCCGTGGCTTCCGCTACCCCCTGCCTCGACCGCTTCGAGGTCCATACCCCAGGACCGGTACTCGTCTATCTGGCCGAAGACGCGCTGCCTCGTGTCCGTGACCGCGTCGCCCAGTTGTGTCTGCACCGCGGACTTTCTCTTCAGAGCCTCAATCTCCACGTCGTCACCGCACCCAGTCTCCGCCTTGATCTCGAGCGCGACCAGCATGCTCTCGACCAGACGCTGGCGGAAATCCAACCCAGGCTACTACTCCTGGATCCCCTGGTACGCCTTCATCGTCTCGATGAGAACAGCGCAGCCGACGTCTCCGGTTTGCTCGGTTTCCTCAGACATATCAATCGCCGTCACCAACTCGCTCTCGTACTTGTCCACCACATGGCTAAGCGCTCCCGCCGCGACCTCGGCCAGGCGTTGCGCGGCAGTTCTGACCTTCACGCATGGACCGACTCCGCCTGCTATCTGGTCCGCCGCAACGATCAACGCCTGCAACTCACTGTCGAACACCGCTCAGCCCCGGCTCCTGATCCGGTTCTCCTGCGCCTCATCTCAGGCGACGGCGAGCCGCTCAGGCTCCTCATCGACAGCGATGAGGTTCCACCACTTCCTCTTGCCGTAGCGATACGCTACGAACTGCGTCGTTCCCCTCAGCCCGTTTCCAGGACCGCGCTGCGTCGACTGCTTCGCGTCAACAATGCTCGTCTCGGCGAGGCGCTGCAAACGCTTGAAAAACGGTGCCTCGTCGTTCACAGTTCCGATGGCTGGCACCTACCTCCTGAGCACGATTCTTCCCAGACCGACCTCTTCAGCTAAACTCACCGTCGCTGTTGCTCATTCCGCGAAACCTTTCGCCATCCGTTCCGCGTTCCGCCGTTCCACACCAGGGGCGCGTTCGGAACGGAACACCCCCATTGCCACACTCGGTGCCATCCGGTCTATAACCACCCACGCCTCTGGGCGCGCAACGCAACACCGAGGTGGATGGAAAAGGCGTAGTCATCAGAAAAGACCCCCAGGAAGACGCCGCGGCGTTTAAGGCG
>DCWO01000047.1 GCA_002328865.1 Dehalococcoidia bacterium UBA2160
CGTTTTTTTGAGCCGCTCCACTTGCAGTGCCAGGTCCGCCACCAGCAGCTTCAGGTCGTGGCTCTCCCTCTGCAGATGTTCTATCTCTTGGCGCGTGGCATCTCGAACGGTGTCCCGGGTGAGACGCTCTTTCCCTGCCTCCATGAAGTCTTTGGTCCAAGCATAGTACGCACCAGGCTTGATCCCTTCCCGACGGCAGAGGTCGCTTACGGTTACCTCCCGACGGAATCCCTCTAGGACGATCCTGATCTTCTCTTCGGGGGTGTACTTGCGCCGGGTCAGGGTGCGGACCCCGCGGACGAAGGCCCGCGTATCTTGGGTCCGGGCCTCCGCTCGTTGGGCTTCTGTGCTCTGTTCTTGGGACACGTTGCTCCTTTCCTGGAGGGTACTCTACCCCTCCCAAGGAGCCTTCACCACCCCTCAGCCTCTTCGATAATTCAGGCCCTAAATGTGTCCCACTTTCGCTGACGGTCTACAGCCAGCGATGGGTCTCGGATTCGATCTCCTCATAGCTGGTGTTGGACATGTAGTCCCGGGCGTCTTCCTTGCCGCGCACAACGCCGCTGTAGCTGGAGCTGTTGCCGGTATTGACCACCTCAACGATGGCGCCCGTGGCGCCTGCAGGGACGTATGGGGAAAGGTCGATGTCCTGCCAGCTATTTGTTGTGGAGAGACTGATGTCTTCGGCATTCACGAGCCATGTGAACCCGCCCCCGTTGCTCTTTACGCGGTACGTCACGTCCCAGGTCGAAGCAATGAACGCGGAGGTGCTGGCCAATGAGTAGACGAACTTGCCATCCTGCAACGAGGGTCTCACTCGACCTGTTTGGCCGGGGGCGAAGACTGCTGACGTGGTGGTGGCCGTGCCGTCGGCGCTGTCGCCGTTTTTGAGCTGCATGTAGGTGGTCGTCGAGATCAGCGTTGTCTCAGTGTGGAAGAACAGGTTTGGGTCCACCGAGTAGAACATAACATTGGCCGCGTAGCCGCCTGAAGTGACCATCGTGACCCTATGGAAATTGTTCGTGGTGACCGCAGGAGATGGATTCAGCAGCACCACCATCTCCTCGTCGGGGTTCAGGATTCCCGGGTCCGCGATCTCTGGCGTGAGCGCCCCCGCGTCCTGATAGATGCCCTGGATGGCCCACTCGTTGGTCCCGGGCGTCGTGCTCGCCGTGTACGCAAGCGGCAGGATCTGGATGCCCGCGCCTTCGTCGATCTCGAGAATGACGTCCCAGTCGGAGAATTCGGCGAGGGGCGCCGCGCCGTCGTTCTTCCAGTTGAGTTGAACGAGGTTGACCGCCGTGACGGGCAGGTCGTCGACCCGCTTTATCCGTCCTTCGAACCTCTGGATCTCTTGATCCTGGTAGATGAACCACGACGTGGCCAGGTCCCATGACGATTGCATGAGACCCAATCCCATGACCAACAATACGGAGATTGTGATCGCGGACATCATCATGAACCCGATTACCGCGTGCATAGGTTAAACAAGCGCTCCCTGCACTGGGCGTGACGCATCGAACGACAAGCCCGTCATCGGCTAAATAACCGCGTACGCCGGACAAACTATCGGGGTTTACTTGTATTTTCGTGCAAGTATCCCCCGACACTATCCGGTCGGCTCGGTGATGCTGCGAGACCGACGATGCCGCCGCCCGAGGTTGCCATTGGCTTCGATGCTGGCTCGCGAGGCTATTGGCGGCACGTTGTGACACCCGAGATCGGGGCCTATAATGGCAATAACGAATCCTCCACCCGAAGCCTGGAAGGTCTGCGATGCCCAAATTTGCCGCCAACCTCACGATGCTGTTCAACGAGGTCGAATTTCTCGACCGGTTCGCCGCCGCCGCGTCCGCCGGCTTCGAAGGGGTCGAGTACCTGTTCCCCTACGACTACGACAAAAACCTGCTCGCCGAGTTGCTTGCCAAGCACGGGTTGACCCAGGTCTTGCACAACCTGCCTGCCGGCGATTGGGACGCCGGCGATCGCGGCAACGCGTGCGATCCGGACAGGGTAGGGGAGTTTCAGGAAGGCGTCGGACGAGCCGTCGAGTATGCTCGAACGCTCGGCTGCCCGATGATCAATTGCCTGGCAGGAATACCGCCTCGGACATTGAGCGCGGGCAAGGTTCACGAAACCCTGATTGGCAACCTGCAATATGCCGCCGCCGAGCTCGGAGAAGCGGGCATCATTCTGCTGATCGAGCCTATCAACACAATCGATATCCCCGGTTTCCACATCACGTCTACCAAACAAGGCAGGTCGATAATCAACGACGCCGGTTCCGCCAACCTGTTTCTGCAGCAAGACATCTACCACATGCAGATTATGGAGGGTGATCTGACGCGGACGATTGAGACTAACCTCGACATTATCAGGCACATGCAAGTCGCCGACAATCCGGGCAGAAACGAACCCGGAACCGGAGAAATCAACTACCCGAATCTCTTCGAGTCGATCGACGAAATGGGTTACGGCGGTTGGATCGGCTGCGAGTACAAGCCCAAAACGACGACCGAGGAAGGTCTCGGCTGGGTCAGCGAGTATCTCGTGTAGAGTCCGGGAGCGGAGACGTTGCGAAGTCAGCGCGACGCGTCCTGATCTGTTTGAGTTGACCGCTGAATCCATCTGCAGTGAACCGGGAGTGTTCGAGATGACCATGGCGTCCGGTTCCGACCCCAAGATGGGCCTCACACGAGACGATGTCCTGGAGCAGATTCAGGACCGAGTCCTGTGGATCGCGATGCAACTCGTCCACCACGCCAACAGCGTCCGTCCCAACCCCGACGGCGCCAAGGTTGGCGGCCACCAGTCCTCGAGTTCCTCCGTCGTGACTCTGATGACGTCGCTGTATTTCGACTTCCTGAAGTCAGGCGACCGCGTCTCGGTGAAACCGCACGCCTCACCAGTGTTCCACGCCATCCAATATCTCCTGGGGAATCTGGACCCGAAGTATCTTACGGAGATGCGGGCGTTTCACGGACTCCAGGCATATCCGAGCCGAACCAAGGACCCCGATGGCGTCGACTTCTCGACCGGCAGCGTGGGCCTAGGGCCCGTGGCGCCCAATTTCGCCGCATTGGTCGACGAGTACGTACGATCGCATCTTCCGTCGGAATCTCGTCCCGACAGACGGTACATCTCCGTGGTCGGCGACGCCGAGTTGGACGAAGGGTCCGTGTGGGAGGCGATCGCCGAGCCTGCGATGGCGGGTCTCTCCAACGTCATCTGGCTCGTGGACTTGAACCGCCAGAGTCTCGATCGAATAATCCCGGGCATACGCGTGCGAGCCTGGCGCGAGATGTTCGACGCCAACGGCTGGACCGTCATCGACGCCAAGTACGGCAAGAAGCTTCAGGCGAAGTTCGCGGAACCGAACGGAGAGCTTCTGCGAATGGCCATCGACGAGATGTCCAACGAAGTCTACCAGAGACTCCTGCGGGTCAACCCGACCCAGCTTCGGGAATGGCTCCCCAACGCCAGCAGATATCCCAGGGACATGGCGCGGCTGATCGGACGATGGGACGACGCCGAGCTCGAAGATTCGTTCCACAACCTGGGCGGGCACGACTTCGCGATGTTGCGAGAGGCGCTCGCACGAACGGAGCGCCATTCGGGGCCCACGGTTGTGTTTGCGTACACGCTCAAAGGCTGGAGGTTGCCGACCGTCGGCGACCCGCAGAACCACTCCGTGACGCTGTCCGACCGACAGATGGAGCAGGTCAGGGTCCGTCTCGGCGTGAGCGAAGACGAGAATTGGTCACGCTTTCCGGCAGACAGTCCGGCGGGAAGGTTGTGCGAACAGACGCGCGGCGCTCTCGAGATCGGCCGCCCGGCCGCCAAGGTAGCGACGATGGCCATCCCCGGCGAGTTTGGTCAGCGGTATCAGGGGAACCTCGCCACCCAGCAGGCATTTGGCCTGGTGTTGACCGCCATCTCCCGCGACCTGCCGGAAGTCTCGGACAGAGTCGTGACCGTCAGCCCTGACGTCGCCAGTTCGACGAATCTCGGAGGTTGGATCAACAAAGTAGGCGTCTGGCAACGCGATGAGAAAGAACCCATGCCCGACGACGACATCGTGCGATCGCTTCGATGGGAGGAGAACGCACAGGGTCAACACGTAGAGCTTGGGATCTCGGAGAACAATCTCTTCATGATGCTGGGCCAACTGGGGTCGTCGTTCGAGGTTGACGGCGATCTGCTGTTTCCCATCGGGACGCTCTACGATCCATTCATTCGCCGGGGTTTGGATGCCTTCGTCTATGGCGTGTATTCAGGGGCGAAGTTCATCGTCGTCGGCACCCCGTCGGGCGTGTCCCTGTCCCCGGAGGGCGGTGCGCACCAGTCGCAGATCACTCCGTCGATAGGAACCGAAATGCCGGAGCTCGATTTCTACGAGCCGTGTTTTGGGCAAGAGCTGGAATGGGTGATGCTCGCGGCATTGGAACAACTGAGGGTGCGGGGTCGATCGACGTATCTCCGCCTGACCAGCAAGCGTGTCGATCAGAGGCTCCTGACGATACCGGACGACCCATCTCAGCGTGAAGCGCTCAGACAGCAGGTGCTCGATGGCGCCTACAGGCTAGTAGACCGGAGCGGACCAACAAGCTACAGCCCTGGCGAGAACGTCGTCCACGTCCTTGCCAGCGGCGCGATGGTTCCCGAGGCCGTGTCGGCAAGCAACGACCTGATGGAAGAAGGGATCCACGCCAACGTGGTCAACATCACCGGCGCGGGGCCACTCTACCGAAGCTTCCAGAGGTCGGTCGCCGACGTCATGGAGGGCGCCGGAGGGTTGTCGGACTTCATGGCCTCCGCCATACCTTCGGATGAACGCGGCGCCCCAGTGGTCACTGTCGCTGACGGGCACCCGCACTCACTCGCCTGGATCGGCAGCGCACTCAACACGGTGGCGCTGCCGCTGGGCGTCGCCGAGTTCGGCCAGTCAGGCACGCGCGACGACCTGTACCGGGAGCACAAGATCGATGCCGCCAGCATCGTGGCGGCATGCTACGGGGCGCTCGATCTATAGCCGACGGGCCCGATTGCCGGCTATCCATAGTACGATCGATCCGCGTACAATCACGCGGCAACAACAAACACGGAGGTCTACGAACAGATGACGAAAATTCTGGTGCTGCATGGCGCGGGGATGAATATGCGCGGCAAGTCACAAGTCGCGGTGTTTGGGCCCCAGACGCTGGAAGACTACGAGCGGCAGATAACCCAATACTCCGACGAAATGGGCGTCGAAGTGGAATACTTCCACTCCAACATCGAGGGCGAAGTGATCAACAAGTTGTACGATGCCCACGAAGGCGGAGTGGACGCGGCGCTGATTAACCCGGCCGGGTACACGTCGGGTTATCCCGCGTTGGTCGCAGCGATCGCTCAGGTGGGGTTTCCGGTGTTCGAGATCCACATCTCCAACCCTGCCTCTCGTGGCGCCGTGTCGCAGGTGTCGGGACCGTGCCGTGGGGTCGTCGCCGGATTCGGCCTGCACGGCTACTACCTGGGAATGAAAGGCGTGCTTGAAATCCTCTCAGAATGATGTCGGCCCTGATCTCAACGAAAAGGACGATCGAATGAAGCTGGAAACGACCGTCGCACCTGCGGCGACGATGCCCAACGGACTGCAAGGATCAGAGGAAGGCCTGTACGTCATCGACCAGGCGACGGAGGAGATCCGCCTGCTGGGCGATGACATGCTGCCGATTCGCACGATCCAAACACCGACGGAGAACGCGTCAGGCCTCACCATAGGCGACGGCTGCTTTTGGACCGGGTCAAATGCTCCGGCGCAGGCTCGCTATCGGCGCTCGGGCGACTCTTCGGCATCCTCGATCCTGAAGATTGAATTCGATACCGGCGAGCTGCTTACGCGATATCCTACGCCCGACGGTGGCGGGATCCACGGGCTGGAGTGGGTCGATGGGCTCCTCTGGATCACTTGTTTTCGCCCCAGGGGCATGAAGCTTGTCGATCCGTCCGACTTTCGCGTGCTGAAGGAGCTCGACGTGCCTCATGAGCGACCCCACGGTTTGTCGTGGGACGGAGACGGCATCTGGATGTCGCACACCGGCCTGAGGTTGATCGTCAAGTACGACGTTGAGACCGGTGACGAGATGGAACGCATCCAGTACGCGGACGACGCGCCCGCGCCCCACGGTCTGACCCGATGGAAGGGCGACCTCTGGAGCTGCGATGCGAACTGGCCCGCGCCCGTTCACCCGGACGGCCCGTCGTTCAGCCGAATCGTGCGCTGAAATCATCGGCGGCGCATCCAACGACCCTACGCAAGGCCATCGGAACTCGGTTCGAACGGTTCGCCATGTTCAGCGAGAGTACGGCTCCCCACTAACGCAAAACATTCGCCCTGAGTTCCGACGAATGGCGGGCTCAGGGCGAAAAACTGGCATGGGTCGTTGCTCAACGCCGAGTCTACGTGCCTCTCAGCCTTGGGTCGAGGACGTCTCGAAGCGCGTCGCCGAATAGGTTGAAGCTGTATACCGCAAGCGAAAGGCCGAGCCCCGGCCAGATCGCCATCCACGGCGCTGTGACGAACCAGTCCCGAGCCGGTCCTGAGAGCATCCCGCCCCAGGAAGGTTCCGGCGGCGGAACTCCCAGTCCCAGGAAGCTGAGGGTTGCCTCGGTGAGAATGGCGATGCCCAGCGCGCTCGTGGAGATGATCAGCCATGGCGCCACACACTGAGGCGTAATATGTTGCACCATAATCCGCATGTTGCCGGCGCCGATGGCCCTGGCGCCCTCGACGTATTGCGACTCCTTGACCGCCAATACCTGGGAACGTACGATCCGGTTGGCCCGGGGGATCTGAACGATGCCGATGGCAATTACGATATTGAGCAGCGACTGGCCCAAGGCTGCCATGACTGCCATCGCTAGAATTAGCGTGGGAATGGACATCAGGGCGTCCATCATGCGCTGCACAGCCTGATCGACCTTGCCTCCGTACCATCCGCTAATGACTCCCAACACACCACCCAGACCGGAGCCGAATGCCACGGATGCGAAACCCACCAGAAGGGAGACCCGCGCGCCCATCATCATGCGAGTCCACAGGTCTCTACCCATTTGATCGGTGCCCAGCCAGTGATCGGCGTTGGGCGCCATCAGCTTGTCCCCCAGGTTCCACTCGATAGGGTCGTAAAATGTAATCCACGGTCCGGCAACGGCCATTATCGCCATCACGATGATGATGATGGCGCCTGCCGCTCCCAATGGCTTGCGAGTGACGAAACCGGCGGAGGTCTTCCATACCCCCCCCCAACCCCGAACTGGCCGAGTGACCGTTGCTACAGCCGCCTGCCCCGTTTCTTGGTTTTGGCTTGCCATGCTAACCCCTCACGTGGACTATTTATTGAAATCTTACTCGCGGATCCAACCAACCATAAGAAAGATCCACCAGCAGGTTGACTAGAATCACACCCGCGGCGAATATGAGGACGACCGATTGCACAACCGGGAAGTCGCGAGTCAACATGCCGTTCAGGATGTAATTGCCGATCCCAGGCAGTGTGAATATCCGCTCCATGACCACAGACCCGCCAAGGGCCAGTGCGGTGGTTATCCCGATTATCGTGACCACCGGGATGAAGGCGTTTTTCAACGCGTGCCGAGAAGTGACCACAAATGCCGCCAACCCCTTGGCTTGGGCGGTCCGGATGTAGTCCTGTCGCAACACCTCCAGCATGGTTGACCGCATCATTCTGGCCTTGGTGGCCGCGCTGATGTAGCCGAGCATGAGGGAGGGCCATAAGAACTGATTCAGGTTGTCCCAAGGGCCGTCAAAGAAACCCACGTACCCCAGCCTTGGGTTCCAGTTGAGGTAATACGCGCCTCCAAGGAGCAGCAGGGTGGCGCTCCAGAACGAGGGCATCGAGAGGCCAGCCAGGGAGACCAGCCGTATTACGTAGTCGAGTTTGGTGTCCTGCTTGAGAGCCATCAGAATGCCTGCGGGGATCCCCAGCAACACAGCCACCAACTGGGACAGGAGGACCAACTCTAGAGTGACTGGGAATTTGCTCTTGAACTCCTCGAACACGCTCCGGTTGGTGAACATCGACTCGCCCCAGTCGCCGGTCAATACGCCCCCCATCCAGCTTAGATACTGTTCGTGGATGGGATCGTTGAGGCCCAAGCTTTGTCGGATGTTTTCCAGTTGCTCGTCGGTGATCCCTGAAGCCTCTCCACCCGATTGCTCGATGGCGATCATCAGAGCAACGTCGCCGGGAGCGATCCTCATGAGAAAGAAGACCAACAGCGATACCAAGACGGCGGTCAATATGCCGAAGAGGATTCGTCGCAATATATATTGCCGCATTTTTCGACTTCCTCCTGGGAATCCTAGCCTAAACCGCCCATGATTGTTGAGGGAACCCTGATGGTCGGCAGCTCAGGTGACAGCGTTTGCCGAGCACCTGCGTAAGCTGGCGTCTCTCCACTCTCGTCGTCGACCTATGCGCCCGTACCTGGATACCCTAGCGCTTTTCTGTCATTGCCGCGAGTAAAAAATGCACCAGAAGCGGCTTACCGCACTGAGGAGGAGGGCAAGCCGCTTCGTGATTGTCAAACGGGCTCAAGGAGCGGCGACTGGTTTCTGCGCCGCTCCTCGAACTCCATGTCGATCTACCTTACCACCCAGGCCCTTTCCCATTGGGCCCACTTGATTTGTGACGGGAATGGGCCGAGCGTCCAGCCTCTCACTTCCTTGGACCATGCCGGGAAGATAAGAGTCCACGGGAACGGAATGTTGAAGTACGCCTCCGTGGCAAGCTTCCGCTCTATGTCCCAGACCATTTCTCGGCGCTTGGCCACGTCCAGTTCCGCAGACTGAGCCCGCGCCATCGCCTCTAGCTCCGCTGCCAATTCAGGCATTACGTCGAAAGCCCCGGTGTTTTTGTAGTACCAGCTTTCGAACTCAGGAACGAGCGCGAGGTTGTAATAGTCGTCCGGGTCTCCCACGTTGGTCGTTACCTTGGATCCGTAGTGGGAGTCGTAATTTTCGGCCTGGCCGCGTTCGGTCTGGACCGCGCCTTCAATGATGTCGCTGACTACGGTGACGTCGAGGTTCCTCTTCATCTGATCCTGGAAGTACAGGCAACCGTCGATGTATTGCTGGGAACCTTGGGCCATGCAAGCGATTTCGAAGCGGACGCCTTCGCCCAGAGCCTCGTCAAGCAGCCTGTTGGCCTCCGCGATGTCTTCGGTCTTGCCGTCGCCGCGACGCCAGCCAGGGAATGACATCAGTTCGTCGTCAGGAAGCGCCCAGATCGTTCCGGGAGGCATCCAGTTTGTTGGCCGAACTACCGCGCTCTGGGTTCCGACGAGGTTGAAGTCCACCCATGCATCGCGGTCAAGTCCCAGGGTCAAGGCTTTCCTGACTCGGATGTCATCCAGGGGGGGCCGGTTCAGGTTCAATTGAATGCCCTTGCCCCATGAGTGCATGGCCGGCTGGATATGGATCTTGTCGGTGAAGCTGTTTTGGACCTGGACCACCTGGCCCGGCAACAACGACGAGCTTCCCTCGCCGAAGTAATCGAGCTGGCCCGTCAACAGGGCCGAGAACCGGGTGGTGAAGTCCGTGATCATGAATTGGTCCATGCCATCCAACAGCGGCAAACCTTCCCTGAAGTAGGTTGGGTTTCGTCGCACCTTGGTCAACACGTCCTGCTGGAACTCGACGGGCACGAACGCCCCGGTGCCGGTGCCCTGCAGATAGGTCTCTGGAGTTGTCTCGTCCATGCACGTGATGCACTCGGCGTACAACCACTCAAGGAAGTCCTTGTCCATGTTGTTGGGCATTCCTCTGGCGCCGGCGAACTGGGTGATCGTCCTGGCCAGGGCCTGTTTGAACTCCACCTTGAACGTGTGCCCCAAGGCGCCGTCCGGGCACGAAGCGACGCTCATGTGCCCAAGAGCCGATCTTGGACCCGTATGGGTCAAGCCCTCGTCGCTAAAGTTTTGGGGCGGGTTGATGGCGAAGTTCATGCTCGCTTCGGCGTCCTCGCACGTGAACTCATCGCCGGACACCTTGCTGGCGATGGACGCCGGCAGGTTCGGGTTGTCCTGGAACATGATCCCTTCTTTGAGCTTGAACGAAACGGCCAAGCCATCGGAAGACACGCTCCAAGTTTCGGCCAAGTCACCTTCAATCGGCCCGGCCAATCCGATCCACGTATCGAACCTCAACAGGGCATTATAGGTCGGCAGGAACTGGGGGCCTTCGAAGCTATGACCGTAGTTCGGGTCGTGGCCCGAGAGGTTGTGGGACGCGCCGTATCTAAGTATGCCGCCGGTCTGAGGCTCTCCCCATGCGGGATCGTACCCGGCGCTCTGCACGTACCGTTCAATCGGTGTCTCGTCGGTCGAGATCGCCATCGGCGTCGGGACCGCGGTGGGCACCGCGATGGCGGGTGACGGAGCCGCGGGCGATGTCCTTGGGCTTTGCGAGGCAACGGCGGTGGCAGCCGGAGCTGCTGCCGCTGCGGGCGCGGGTGCTTGCGGCTGCTGCGGCGCGGCTGGTGCAGCCTGTGTTATCGGCGCCTGTATTACAGGGACCGGCGCGGGCACCGCAGGCGCCGGAGCTGCCGCTGGCGCAACGTCCTCGGCATCGTCAGCCGAGCACGCCATCGCCGCCAGCGCCAAAACGGCCAGTGCGGTAAACAGGATTGCTAACGATTTACGTCTCATCGATGACCTCCATAGGCGTCACTATCCGTATGCACACTTCAAGACACACCGCCAAACCGGTTAGGTTGAATTTTCTAACACACGTTGAGACCCAAGTCAAGAGAACACGCCTGCATATTGGAGCAATCGTGCGTTAACGAGATATGTTGCAGGAAGTAGAATTCAGGACAATCGCGGCCTTTGGAATTACGAGTTGGCAGGCGCAGACTGCCGGCGATCCGAGAAAGAGCCTTCGTGCCCCTACAATCGCAGGCGCTGGTCGTGTAGCATCCAATATTATGGACGCAATCGTACTTTGTCCCGTTTGTGGAGATCAAAACGCCTTCGACAACTCGCATTGTCTGGAGTGCCGAGCGCGGTTGGACAACGGCCGGCAAGTCACCCAAGAAGAAGCCCAACGCCTAAACCTCAGACGACGCGCCGCGACACGGAGACGGCGGATCGCCCGATGGTCGGCCATGGCGCTGCTCGCCGTCGCGGTGAGTGGTTGGATCGGTTATACGACGTTGGGGTTCGCCAACCGGTTGAATCCTCCGGAGTCGGATATCTCAGCTGACTCCGCCGTTGGCGATTGGCCCATGTTCCAGCGAAACCCCGCCCACTCGGGATTCGTCTCCGACGACGTCGCCGTTCCCGAA
>DCWO01000139.1:0-24367 GCA_002328865.1 Dehalococcoidia bacterium UBA2160
TGTACAATCATCAACTCAGAGAGCTCGCGATATCAGCTCAAAGTCTCCATTAACTTTCCGTCCCATTTCTGTTGACAGCCAACACGGGTGTACAAATTCGCGCCCCCTTGTATCATGTTGCGGACACCGACAGACAACCTGATCTACAAGAAGGACATGCGATATGACGAGCGGCTCAATTTCTGCTGCGGACCTGAAATCCGCGCTTCCTGACACAACGTCGACAGTGACTTTGAAGGGACCTGACGGCGCGATTCAGATCGTGCGGGACGGCCATGGCATCCCACACGTACGAGCGTCGTCGACCCACGACGCCTTCTTCGGCCAGGGGTTCGCCACGGCTCAGGACAGGCTGTGGCACATGGACTACGACCGCCGTAAAGCGTACGGATGGTGGGCCGAGTTTGTTGGCGAGTCCGGAGTCGAGCACGACAAGACGATGCGCCGTTTCCGAATCGCCGCTTCGGTCAAGATCGATTGGCCAGCGCTGAGCGCCGAAACCCGCGCTATGTTCGAGGCCTACGCGGACGGCGTGAACGCTTTCATCGACTCGACGCAGTCGCTGCCAATCGAATACACGCTGACCAACACAACGCCCGGACATTGGCGTCCCCAGGACAGCCTGGCCGTGTTCAAAGTCCGACACATCATGATGGGGGTGTTCGAAGGCAAGTACTGGAGGGCCAAACTCATCAACACTCTAGGACCGGAGAGGGCGGCCGAGCTGCTCACTGGCTACCAACCGGGCCATCTTATGATCGTTCCTCCGGGTTCCGAGTTCGACGGTCCAACGCTCGACGGCCTCGATGAGCTGAGCAACGGACTCGAATCCGTCGAATGGCTTCGGGATGACGACTCGGGCAGCAACAACTGGGCCCTTTCAGGCGACCGAACCAGCTCCGGAAAGCCGCTCGTGGCGGGCGATCCGCATCGTGGACTGGACACACCCAACGTGTACTACCAGAACCGCATCGCCGGTCCGGAATTCGACGTGATCGGGCTGTCGTTCCCCGGCTGCCCCGGTTTTCCGCACTTCGGACACAACGCCGACGTCGCCTGGTGCGTCACCCATGCTGGAGCCGATTACCAGGACCTCTTCATAGAGAGGCTGCGCAGCCAAGACGGCGCCCTGAAGTACGAATACAAAGGGGAGTGGAAGCCCGCCGAAGTCAGCGCCGAGACCATCGAAGTACGGGATGGGGATTCAGTCGAAATCGAGGTTGCGGCGACCCATCACGGCCCAATCATCGGTCGTAACGAAGACGCCGAGAAAGGGATCGCTTTCCGCTACACAGCTACGGCGGGACCGAATCTCGGGTTCGAAGCGCTCCGCCAGATGATGTACGCGTCCAACGCCGATGAACTCGACGAGTCGATGCGAACCTGGGTGGACCCGTGCAACAACTTCGTGTTCGCGGACGTCGAAGGCGCGATCGAATACCTCAACCGAGGCGCGGTGCCGCTTCGGACGATGGCCAACGCCTGGCTGCCGGTGCCGGGATGGACGGGCGAGCACGAATGGGAAGGGGTCATCCCCTTCGAGGAGTTGGCCCGGTCGCGCGACCCCGAGAACGGGTTCATCGTGACCGCCAACAACCGCATCGTGGGCAGCGACTATCCATACTACATCGCCCTCGACTTCGCTTCGGAGCACCGCGCTCGCAGGATCTACGACCGACTCAAAGATCTGAAAGGCGCGACGGTCGAGGACATGGCATCAGTGCACGCTGAGGTCGGGTCGATCCCCGGTCTGGTCTACGCCAAGCTCATCGCCAACACGTTGCCACTGGACGCCGCCGCCACCGCCGCCAGAGACCGAATCGTGGCCTGGGACGGTCGAATGGACCGAGACAGTGTCGCGCCGACGATCTACAGCGCGTTCAGGCGTCGAGTGCACCAGCAGGTCATTGGCGAGTTGCTGGGTCCGCTGGCGGACGAAGCGCTGTCCGCGTCGGGTCGAGGCGCGCCGGGTCACATGCGACAGATCACGTCGCTGCTTGTGACGCATGCAGAGGCTGGCGATACGTCGTTGTTGCCTTCTGGGACCGACTGGGACTCGCTGATCTCGAGGGCGCTGACTGACGGAGTCGACGATCTCCGGCAGCTTCTCGGCGACGATATGGACACCTGGACTTGGGGCCGAGTCCACCACACGAACCCCACCCATCCGTTGTCGGTCGCGTTCCCTGACGCGGCTGGCGATCTGGACCCGCCATCGGTTCCGATGGGCGGTGACGGCGACACCCCGCAGGCCGGCAGCTACTCGTCGGCTGCCCCGTACACGATGCAAGGGATGTCGGTGGCGCGCTACGTCTGGGACATCGATGACTGGGACAACTCCCGATGGATCGTTCCCCTTGGCTCATCGGGTCACCCCGGCAGCACGCACTATGCCGACCAGACTCCCGTCTGGGCCGAAGTCGACCTGGTTCCAGCCACGTACTCGTGGGACAAAGTCGAGGCCGGCGCTGAATCGACACAAACGCTGTTGCCCGACGGGCCTGTCGCCTCAAAGGAATTGCTGGCCGAAACACAACCCGTAACAAGAGTCCAGCCTCCGACCTCCGCCGAGAGGCCCGGTTACGAGGGATCGCGCCAGCAATACGGAGTCGTCATCGACCGCGACGTTATGCTCACGATGCGCGACGGCGTAAATCTGGCGACTGACATCTACTTTCCCGCGACTGACGGCGACGTGGCTGAATGGCAGTTTCCGGTGATACTGGAACGGACACCGTACAACAAAGCGACGGCTGCGCAAACCGCCAAGGCCAAGTACTTCGCCCGCAGAGGGTACGTGTGCGTAATCCAGGACGTTCGCGGGAGATTCGAGTCGGAAGGGCACTGGCATCCCTTCGCCAAAGAGGCGCCCGACGGCTACGACACGGTCGAGTGGCTGGGCACGCAATCGTGGAGCACGGGCAAGGTCGGGACCATGGGCGACTCATATGCGGGCAGCGACCAGGCGGCCCTGGCAACCCTCAACCCGCCGCATCTGAGCACGATGCTCGTCGCCGTCGGCGCGTCGAACTATTTCGACAGTTCCATGCGCCAGAACGGCGCGCTGGAGCAGCGATTCTTGATCTACTGCTTCCGGATGGGAGTGACGAGCAAAGAGGCCGCACGAGACCCGGCGTTGAAGGCCGCGATCACGCGCATCTTCGAGGGCGGGATTCCGGAGATCGTCGAGCAGTTCCCGATCCTCGAGGGCACGTCAATCCTGACCCGCCTGCCCACCCACGAGCAATGGGCCATCGAACTTCAGACCAAGGGCGACTACGACGACTACTGGAAGCAGCGCGGCTATGCTCCGGTCGAATACTACGACGAGTACGCGGATGTGCCGACGCTGTACCTGGGCGGATGGTACGACTCGTACGCTCGCAACACGTGCCAGAGCTACGTCATGCTGAGCAAGATGAAGAAGTCGCCGCAGCACCTGCTCATGGGACCCTGGACCCACGGCCAGTACGAGGTCACCTTTGCTGGAGACATCGACTTCGGACTCGACGCCCACATCGACTACAAAGACCTCAAACTGGCCTGGTTCGACCGCCACCTGAAGGGACTTCATACCGAAGTCAACGATTGGAGTCCGGTTCGCATATTCACAATGGGCGGGGGCGAAGGCGAGACCAACGACGACGACAGGCTCGAACACGGCGGATATTGGCGAAACGAACCGGATTGGCCCCTGCCGGGAACCCAACCGACGCCATACTACTTTCACGGCGACGGCACGCTGTCGACCGAAAAATCACTCCCCGATGAATCACCGGCAACGTCGTACGTCTTCGACCCGTCCTACCCCGTGCCGACCATCGGCGGCGGAATATCCGCGGCCAACCCGATTATGGAGCCGGGCGCGTACGATCAGCGCGGAGATCCCGAACGCTTCTTCGGCAGCGAAGACACGATGCCGCTTGCGTCGAGAGCCGACGTCCTAGTGTTCCGTTCGCCCGAGCTCGAAGAGGACATCGAGGTCACCGGGCCAATCGAGGCGCATCTCTGGATGTCTTCGTCAGCGGTGGACACCGACTTCACGGCGAAGCTCGTGGACGTGTACCCGCCCTCGGCGGAATTCCCTGAAGGGTTAGCCATCAACATCACAGACTCGATCATGCGCGCTCGATACCGCAACGGCTACGAGCGAGCCGAGTTGATGACGCCGGGCGAAGCGTACGAGCTTGTGTTCCAACTCTACCCGACATCTAACGTATTTGCCCGCGGCCACCGAATCAGGGTGGACGTCAGCAGCAGCAACTGGCCCAGGTTCGACGTCAACCACAACACCGGCGCCCCGCTCGGCACGGACCGGACCTACGAATCAGCCCGCCAGACCGTCCACCACAGTCCCGACCGCCCGTCGCACCTGGTGCTGCCGATACAACCGGTGTCGCCTTAGAAGTGGGGTGGTTCGTTCCGCTCCGCCCAATTACTGTGAACCTGTCTCCAACGGATGGCCTACTGTTTCGCCAATGCGTCTCATCATCGTGAGCGCATCAGTTGGGCGCGAGGCGCTGGACCGGAATCTAGCGAGAGCAAGACAGCGCACGGTCGGCATGATCCGGACCCGTAGCTGGGATTAGCCTGGGATGCGTCGGGGTTGTGGTCGATATGGACGTGTGAGAGGCGATGTCTGTGGAGTTCGCAGTGATGGCGAATGAGGCAAGTCAGAGGGGTTGAGGCTTAGAGCGCGTCGAACTCGTCTTGGCTCAAGCCGGCTTGCCGCATGATGCTTCGCAACGTGCCGACAACCACCTCGCGGTGTCTTGGGACGACTGCCGTTCTCACGCCCCCGTCATCCCTTTTCACGAACTTAACGTGGCTGCCGCGTTGACTCATCTCGGTGAATCCCGCAGATTCACGCTTGCGTTTCACCTCGCGGAAACGCAACGGCCTAAGAGGTGCCAACCTCCACCTCTACCGGGCGGACCTTCGGAACAGCTGTGGCTCTTGGCTCGTCGAGGTGTAACGCCAACGCCTCTCCCAAGTTCGTCAGAGCTTCCTCCTCCGTCTCTCCTTGACTCGCTATGTCCAGCTCAAGACATTGGGCGACGTGCCACGCGCCTTCCTGCCGCAGGGTTGCCGTGAAGTTTCGTTTCATCTGACGTTCCTACTTTCTGATCCGAGTTCATCTTGTCGCGGGGAGTGGCAGAGGCCACGAACTCGGCGCCCGTCAACTCATGTGGCCTGACACCGCGTGGCGCTCGACCTCTTCGTGGATGAGCTCGATGCCGATTCCTGGACGGTCCGACGGCCAGATGGCGCCGTCGTGGTGCTCGAACATTGGCGTGACGATCGTCGCGAAGTCGTCGAACCAGTTGTGTAGGCACTCCTGGCGGTACAGGTTCGGAGTCGCCATGCACACCTGGAACGTTGACGCGATTGCGACCGGGCCGATGGCGTCGTGGGGCGTGAACGGCACGTAATACGACTCCGCCATGGCGGCGATTCGACGAAGTTCGCTGATCCCGCCCGTCCACGCGATGTCGGGCATGACGAAATCTGCCAAACGTTCTTCAAAGATCGGGACGAAGTCGTATCGCGTGAACAGCGACTCTCCCACGCTCACGGCGACGTTTGTGTTCTCGCGGAACTCCTTCAACGCCACGTAGCTCTCCTGTGGCACGGGTTCCTCGAACCAAGTGAGGCCCAGCGGTTCTAGCGCCCTGGCCGCCGCGATCGCGCTGGCCACGTCGAATCGTGCGTGGGCGTCAATCATCAGCTCGAAATCCGGCCCCAACGCCTCCCGCAACGCCGAGACCCATTCGACAGCATACGAAATCGCGGCAGGGGTCAGCTTTTCGACCAGCGATGCTCCCTTGAACCTGCCCGACGTGGTCATGTCCAGAAACGGGTCCGTCTTGATGGCCTGATGGCCGTCAGCCTTCGTCGCCAGCGCCATGGCTATGGCTTCATCGATCGTCGCGTCCTGTCGGGCATCCTGCACGTGGGTGTACAACGGCACGCTTTCTCTGACCGGCCCGCCCAGAAGCTGGTAGACCGGCACGCAGAGAGCCTTGCCCTTGATGTCCCAGAGGGCGATGTCGATTCCGCTGATCGCGGCCGACACCGGGCCTCGGCCTCCGATGCGAAGGTGACGCCGATAGATGAGCTGCCAGATCTCCTCGATGTTGGCCGGGTCCTGACCCACGACAAGTGGCTTGACCGATTCGACGACCTGCTGGATGAGGAAGTTGCCCGCGGACCAAGTGCACTCGCCTAAGCCTGTCAATCCTTCGTCCGTGTAGACCTCGACGAACTGCCACGGCCCTCTGCCTGGTAGCTGGGTAATGTATGTCTTAACGTCGGTGATTTTCATGTCGCCGCCTCCTGGTTGTTGGGCCTCTGGCCGTTCACGGCTAGGCGTGGCGCCAAATTACCTGTTGCTCAACGTCACCGCCCGTGGCGCAGCGCTCGGCCTGGTGTGACGCCGGTGTGCTCCCCGGCGTCGATGACCGGCGTGCCGTTGACGATCACGTACTCGATGCCGATCGGGAACTGTTTCGGATGGGTGCGCGTGGCAGGGGCGCTGACGGAGTTCGGGTTGAACACGGTGACGTCGGCCTTCATGCCGTCGCGAAGGACGCCTCGATCGCTCAATCCGAGCCTCTGCGCCGGGAACGACGTCATCTTGCGGATGGCGTTTGGCAGCGATATCTGGCGCTCTTCGCGGACGTATTCGGCCAGGATGATCGGGAAGCAGCCATAGGTGCGAGGGCTCGGGAAGTCGCCCAGCAGCACGGCGTCGGAGCCGACCATCGACAACGGATGCGTCACGAAAGCAGGCAGAGTCCGTGCATTCAGGCCTTCCGCGACGTAGCAGACCTGCAAGTCCTCGGACAGAAGTAGGTCGCAGAGGGCGTCGACGGGATGGCTGTCCATCATGTCGGCGATCTCGGCGATCGATCGGCCTTCGTACCGGTGGTTCTCGGGTTGTTTGAAGTACGTGAGCCACATGTCATGCCAGGTCGGCGCGCGCGGTACGACCTCGCTGCGAAGCCGTTCGCGGGCTTCGGCCGAAGCCAGGACTTCACGCAGTTTCTCGGGCCCGCCTTCGTGGGTCCAGTCCGGGAACACGATCAAGATGCGGGTGCTCCCCAACGAGTACGGGTAGCTGTCGAATGTCACGTCATGACCCTGTTCTGCGAAGTCCTCCACCAACTGGAGCAATCTCGATCCGCCTCCCGTGCTGGGCGACCGCTGGTAGAAGTGGGTGACGTGAACCGGGACGCTGGAACGGTCGCCGATCTCGAGCGCTTCTTTGAACGGGTCCAAGAACATGTCGCCCAACCGGTAGCGTACGTGCGTGTGGTAAATCCCGCCCAGATCGGCGACCTGCTTGGAGAGCTGGACCAGCTCATCGGTGTTCGCGTAGTTGCCGGGTGGGTAGTCGAGACCCGTGGACATGCCGACCGCGCCTTCTTCCATCGCCTCTCGGATGATCGCCTTCATGTTGGCGATGTCGGATGCGGTCGCGGGAGTGGGGTCCCAGCCGATGGCGTCGATGCGGACCGGGGAGTTTCCGAGGATGTACGCGATGTTCACGGCGGACTTGCGGTCGAACATGTTTAGGTACTGCTCAACCGTCGACCAGTTTCCGGGCAGCGGCGGGTTGCCGTCGAGGCCGGAATTGAGCTCCACAAACCGCAGAAAGTCGTCATGTGACCTGAACGGAGCGTAGGAGTTCCCGTCGACGCCGATGAGCTCGGTGGTTATGCCTTGACGGACCTTGGGTTCGTGACGAGGCTCGGCGAGCAGAACGAGACCCGAGTGGGCGTGCATGTCGATGAAACCGGGGCTGACTATGCGTCCCGTGACGTCGATCCGTCTGGCGGCCTCGACGTCCGCGGAGGAGCCGCGTAATATCCGCACCGCGTCACCTTCGATCCCCACGGCGCCATAGTAACCCGGGTTCCCAGTGCCGTCGATGATGAGACCGTTTTCGATCAAGACGTCAAGCATGTTCTGAACTCCCTGCGCTAGCGGCGCGCCACCGATTGTACACCTTGCTGTGGCGGCTCACAGTCGGTCTTGGCGATTCGTGGACCTCGTCTCGGTGGCAGTCCGAAAACGGCACTTGCTATAATCGGATGCAGCGGGCGTGGCCATTGACGCCAATGTAGGTATGGTCGGGCCCATCGACGTTTAATCTGAATCCAATTTGGTGACCTAACCTGTGGTGCGCCTCGTCGTTCTAGAGGCGTGGGATCGTTACGGGACTCGGCGCCTCACGAAGGACTTGCATAATGCAGGAGATGCGGCAGTCAATCGCTCAAATACTGGACAGGATATCCGACACGATGGTGCGGCTTTGACCTCGTCGAAAAAGACAAACTGATCCTTGGGCTTGAACGCGAGGCGGCGGACCCCTCTTTTTGGGGGGACAACAAGCTGGCACAGCGCAAAATGCGCGAACTTGCGATACTGAAAAAAGAGGTCGAGGACTGGCGCGGAATCAAAGCGCGGACTGACGATCTCCACGAGTTCTTGACGATCGCGTTGGAAGAACATGACGATTCGTTGGCGGAGAGCTTCGAGGAGGAGTATTCGGGCATAACGAAATCGCTCGATGATCTCGAATTCAAGCTGATGCTGTCGGGAGAATTCGACGAACGCAGCGCCATGATCGCGTTGCACGCCGGCGCCGGCGGGGTGGACTCGCAAGATTGGGTGCGCATTCTGATGCGGATGTACGTTCGCTGGGCCGAACGCAGAGGATTCAAAACGGACGTCCTTGACGTCTCATCGGGCGAGGAGGGCGGAGTCAAGACCGCGATAATCCAGGTCACGGGGGACTACGCCTACGGATATTTGCGATCGGAACGGGGAGTGCACCGGCTTGTCAGGATTTCGCCTTTCGACGGCAACCACGCCCGACACACGTCGTTTGCATTGGCCGAGGTCATGCCGGAGGTGGAAGAAGGTGTCGACGTCACGATCAATCCGGACGACCTGAAGATTGATGTGTTTCGAGCCGGTGGACACGGAGGACAGAGCGTCCAGAAGAACTCCACCGCTATTCGTATCACGCACTTGCCGACCAAGGTGGTAGTAACCTGTCAGAATGAGAGATCGCAGCATCAAAACAAAGAGATTGCGATGCGCATTTTGATGGCTCGGTTGATGGAAATCGAGATGAAGAAGCGAGACGAAGAGCTGGCCCGAATCAGGGGCGAGCACATCTCGCCGGAGTGGGGGAACCAGATACGCAGCTACGTTCTGCATCCCTACCAGATGGTGAAAGACCACAGAACGGATTTGTCTGTGTCCAACGCCGACGCCGTTCTCGATGGAGAACTCGACGAGTTCATCAGCACATATCTGTCGTCGACCGTCGGTATCGGCGCAACATAATCGAAATAGCAGCGTGGCGCCATATTGGACCGACAGAAGGTTTGGCGCATCAAACCTGAGAGACTCTAACCATTGGGAAGTGCGATGCGAAAGATAATCTTTGTCCTGACCGCTCTGGTTTCGGTAGCCGCGGTTGCTTGTAGCGACGGCGTCGAGGATCCGTTGGCCGAAGAGCCGCGACCCACACCGGAACCTGTCGTGACTCAAGCGCCGGCCTCTGCGGCCCAAGCGCCTGTTGCGCCTGCCGCGGCCCCGTCACAAGCCGCGCCGTCGCCGACGGCGCCCGCTTCAACGTCAGCAGCCCCGACGCTGCCGGGCGTTGCGCCTCAAACCCAGCAGGCGCCGGCCTCCCAACCGGCCGCGTCGGTCGAGCCCTCGGGCGGCCAGGTGCGCGGCGGAATCTTCCGCAGACTGTGGGCCGACCCACCGACGCTGGACCCCCACCTGACGACCGACACGACGTCGGCGGGCGTGGTTGTCGAGATATTCAGCGGCCTTGTGGCACTCAACACCGACTTGCAGCTCGTCCCTGACATCGCTGAGAGTTGGGACATCAGCCCAGACGGAACCGTGTATACGTTCCACCTGAGGCCGCTTGCGAAGTTCCACGACGGGAAAGCGATCACCGCGTCAGATTTCAAATGGTCCATCGAGCGAGCGGCCAGCCCTGACACGGCGTCGCCCGTGGCGGACACGTACCTGGCGGACATCGTTGGCGTCAACGCCGTTCTTGAGGGCGATTCAACTGACATCAGCGGCATAAAAATCATCGACGACCACACCCTCCAGATCGCCGTCGACGCGCCGAAAGCCTACTTCCTCGCAAAGCTTACCTACCCGACCGCATATGTGCTGGATCGGGATAACGTCGAGGCGGGCGGCCGCAATTGGACGGACAGCCCCAACGGCACGGGTCCGTTCAGGTTGAAGGAGTATCGAATCGGCGAGCGCATCATTTTGGAGCGGAACGAAAACTACTACAAGGAACCACCGTTTGTGGACTCGGTCCTCATGAACCTGGCCGGCGGGCAGTCCATGGCCATGTATGAAAACGACGAGATCGACATTACCGGGGTCGGCCTGTTCGATCTGGACAGGGTTCTGGACCCCAACGAGGAGCTCAACCGGGAGCTCGTGGTGGCCCCGCCGGACTTCAGCGTATCGTACGTCGGCTTCAACACTGAGATGCCCCCGTTCGACGACGCCAACTTCAGGAAAGCTCTGAACCACGCCGTCAACAAGGACCTGATCGCCACGGAGGTTCTCTCCGAACTGGTCGAGGCCGCTTACGGCGTGCTCCCTCCTGGATTCCCCGGCTACAACCCTGATCTACGAGGCCTCAGATACGATGGCGATCTCGCAAGACAGCTTCTGGCCGATTCGATGTACAGCGACGAAGCGACCAGGCCTCGTATCGTGGTCACGGTTCCCGGCACAGGCGGCACGATCGGTCTGGACCTCGAAGTGGTTATCGAGATGTGGAAGCAGGAGCTTGGCGTGGAGGTCGAGATCCAGCAGGTTGAGTGGGCGACCTACCTTCAGGATTTGAACGCGAATAAGTTCCAAGCGTTTGCAGGGCTCGGTTGGGAAGCCGACTACCCGGACCCGCAAGATTTCCTGGACATCCTGTTCCACACGGATAGCTCCATCAACCACGGCGGCTACTCGAATGCTGAGGTAGATTCGGTGCTGGAGGTGGCCCGCACTGAGCCTGACGTAGTCAAGCGAGTTGGGCTCTACCAGGAGGCGGAAGAGCTGATTGTAAACGACGCCGCTTGGGTCCCGCTCTGGTTCACCGGCGAGCGATATGTGCTCATCAAAGAACACGTCCAGGATTACCGCGTGACGCCCATGATCATTCCGAAACTCAAGCAGGTCCACTTCACCGACTAGACGAATCGTCGTGATTCAGAAGTGACCCGCCTCGATGCATCTGCATCGGGGCGGGTTGCGTTTTGACAGGGTCGCGGATATGCTGACCGAACGGGCTACAGCCCTGGCTGCACAGCCGGACGCCGCTGCCCGACGCGTGTTGAGGGGCGAATAGATGTGGATGTACATAGCGCGGAGGCTGTTATGGCTTCCGTTTTTGCTGTTCGCGGTGTCGCTTGTTACATTTTCGCTTGGCCGGTTCGGACCAGGCGATCCGGTGCAAGTGATGTTGGGAGCCAGGTATGATCCTGATTCAGCGGTTACCAAGAATCTGCAGGCGCAACTGGGGCTCGACAAGTCGTTTTTTATGGCGTACGCGGACTATATGTGGGGCGTAATGCGGTACGCTGATTTCGGTGAGAGCTATCATTTCCGAGGAAGGTCGGTACGCTCGCTGTTAGGCGCCAAGATGTGGATTTCATTCCAGGTGAACGTTGCCGCGATGATAGTAAGTCTCGGCATCGGCTTGCCGCTGGGATTTTGGATCGCTCACAAACAAGGGAGGTGGGAAGATCCGACAACGGTAACAATCGCTCTGATACTGATGTCGATTCCGATCATGGTAAGCATACCAGCGGTTCTTTGGGTGGGGTGTCTCAAAACAGATCTTGTACCGTGCGCGGGATGGAACGGCTTCTGGAGCACCAACATGATCGTACCAGCAATCACGATGGGTATCCCGGGTGTGGCCGGGTTCGCCCGGTTCATGCGCGCGAGCACTCTGGACGTTATGGGGCAGGACTTCATTCGAACCGCCCATGCCAAAGGGTTGTCCGGATTCACGGTCGACTATCGCCACGTGTTCAAGAACTCCATGATTCCCATTGTGACAATACTCGCGTTCGCGTTAGCCGGTATGCTGACCACATCGTTCATAACCGAGAGAATTCTCGGCATCCCAGGCGTCGGCGACTTCGCAATTGGCTCGATTTTCAACCGCGACTATCCAGTAATCACGGCCATAACGTTGATCGGCGCTGGTGCCTTCGTCATCGCGAATCTGTTGGCTGATATCGCGTATTCGTTCATAGACCCGCGGATCCGCTACCAGTAGATTACGGGAGGGCGATGCAGTGGCGGTGAGGGAACTTGTCGGAGAGCTCCGAGAGCAGGAGTCCCGAGGCCATTTGGCTCGGGCATGGTCCCGCCTCGTCAGAAAGAAGATAGCTGTCGTGTGCATGGTCACGTTGGCGGTGGTCTACTCCGCTGGCATCCTGGCACCCTTCATCTCACCGTACGAATACACCGCCCAGGACTACACCGCCATCCGAAAGCCGCCGACTAGCGAGCATTGGGCCGGAACCGACCTGAAAGGCCGAGACCTACTCTCGCGCGTGCTGTGGGGTGTCCAAAACACCGTCATCATCACCGTAGTTTCTATGGCGACAGGCGGTTTGGTAATCGGTGTCACGTTAGGCCTCGTCTCAGGCTATTTCGGCAAACGTATCGATGCGGTGATCATGCGAGTCGGCGAGTTGTTTGCGTCCTTTCCGGATATTTTGTTGATATTGATCCTCGTTGCGACCTTCCGGCCTCGAATCCTGGATTGGGTGCGTTGGCTGGAGGATAATACGGTCCTGGACGGATTGGTGAAGAGCGGGGTCGTCGACTACACGGTTATCTTCCTGGCGCTTGTGTCATTTAGCTGGATCGGCATGGCGAGGTTGGTGCGAGGTCAGGTATTGTCCCTCAATGAGACTCAGTTCATCGAGGCGGCGCGAGCCTTGGGTTCCTCGACACCCAGAATCCTGTTCATCCATCTGCTGCCTAACGCGATCAGCCCCATTGTCGTTTCCGTCACTATGGGGATGGGTGTGATGGTAGGCACTGAGATAATGTTGAGCTTCCTGGGCCTTGGGATTCAGCCACCGCGACCTAGTCTCGGCCTTATGCTTCAGGAGGCGGGAAGCTTGAGCGCTCTGCGCGTGGCACCGTGGATGCTCCTTGCACCGGGAGTGGTCGCCTGGACGCTCGTGCTGTCTTGGAACCTGCTGGGCGACGCTCTCAACGACGTGCTGAATCCGCGCACGCGGTAGTTCGGCGTCCCGGCGTATTCAGTCGCTTCCCCGTTCTACACACGAAACGTGGCCCTATTTGTCGGGATGTGGCGAGGTGGCGGATGTGGGAAACGCGGTCCACTTTGGTCCCTCCGGCGGCGTTTGATTGACACTCATTTGGCGCGCTCCTAAACTGCTGATGCCAACGTAATCAAATCAGCGCCAGGGAGACTTTCGCGATGGGTTTCAACCTTCTAATCATGCAGAGACGCAGCACCGGCGGTCTGAGCGCGGTCGAGTCGTGGCCGGACAAGCTGCGTGCGGCGATCCCAGGCATCACGGTGAACGTGGCGGCCTCCGAGGGCGAGGCGATGGAGATGATCGGAGATGCGGACGCCGCTTTTGGCGATATCCGGCCTGAATTGCTCGCCCGAGCCGGGAAACTTCGCTGGATCGCCTGTCCGCAGGCCGGCCCTCCGGCAGGGTATTACCACGAGGAGCTGATCGACAGCAGCGTCGTTGTGACGAACACTCGTGAGATCTACAACGACCACATCTCCAACCACATCATGTCATTCGTCCTCGCGTTCGCTAGGGGCCTGCACGTCTACGTTCAACAACAGATGCGAGCGAATTGGGAGCCGGGATACGAGATCGTCAATCTGCCTGACGCCACCGCCATAATCGTTGGCGTCGGCGGCATCGGCGCCGAGACGGCCAGGCTGTGCGCTGAATTCGGCATGACGGTTCTCGGAGTCGATCCCAGGGTGTCCGATCCGCCTCAGGGCGTGGCTGAGTTGCACGATCCGGATGCGCTCGGCGAGTTGCTGCCCAGAGCCGACTTCGTGATCGTGACCGCCCCGGAGACGCCGGCGACTCAGGGGATGTTCAATGCCGATATGTTCCGGCGGATGAGCTCAGGCGCCCATTTCATCAACATTGGGCGGGGAGCGACCGTGATTCTTGACGACCTTGTCGGCGCCTTGGGAGCAGGTGAAATACGAGGCGCCGCATTGGACGTCTTCCAGGTCGAACCGCTGCCCTCGGATCATCCTCTGTGGTCGATGTCCAATGTGATCATAACTCCTCATTGCGCAGGTGCCGGACCGTATCTTGACGATCGCAGGCTGGAGTTGTTCATCGACAATTGCGTTCGTTTCGACCGCGGCAAACCTCTCCTCAATGTGGTGGACAAGACGAATTGGTTCTGAGCAAGGACCCAAGGGTGGTGGAGGAAGAAGCCCGCTCTGGAGTCTCGGGCGTTTTTAGGTTTGGAGGGGTTTCGATGAAATTGCACCTGGTCGACGGGACGTACGAACTGTTTCGGGCCCATTACGGCATGCCGCCCATGATAGCCCCCGACGGTCGCGCCGTGAGCGCGGTGAGCGGACTGCTCCGGACGTTGCTCGCACTGCTTCGGCAAGAGGACGTGACGCACGTGGCATGCGCATTCGACCACGTGGTCGAGTCGTTCCGAAACGATCTGTTCGACGGATACAAAACAGGCGACAACGTTCCCGAGGACCTGTTCGCTCAGTTTGAGCTGGCGGAAGAGGCGGCGTCCGAATTGGGGATCGTGGTCTGGCCGATGACGGAGTTCGAAGCGGACGACGCTCTTGCAACGGCTGTCGCGAAGTGGGAATCGGACCAACGTGTGGAGCAAATAGTTATCTGCTCGCCGGACAAAGATCTGTGCCAGATGGTTCTCGGCGATCGGGTCGTGTGTCTCGACCGACGCAAGGAATCGATCCGCACCGCTGACGGCGTCAGGGAACGATTCGGCGTCAATCCTGAATCGATTCCGGACTACCTGGCGCTGGTCGGCGATTCTGCGGACGGCATACCGGGAGTGCCCCGATGGGGGGCAAAAGCGACGGCCGCGGTCCTGTCGCGATATGGGAGCATCGAAGAGATTCCGTCGGATTCGAAGGATTGGGATCTGGCGGTTAGAGGCGCCGCCGGATTGGCCCAGTCGTTGGCTGATCGCCGTGAAGAGGCATCGCTGTACAAGACGCTGGCGACCCTGCGGACCGACGTTCCTCTCTCGGAGACGTTGGACGACCTTGAGTGGACCGGCGCCTTCAAAGACCGATACCGAACGTTCTGCGCCAGTTTGGGGTTCGGGAGGTTGTCCGACGCTCCTCATCGGTGGCAATGAGGCTAGCGCGCGCGGCCCGTGGGAGCGGCGTACCCCCGGTGGGACTCGAACCCACGCACCTGGCTCCGGAGGCCAGTGCTCTATCCGCTGAGCTACGGGGGCATGGACCGATACAAATATAGCAGGGGGTGATCGAATCGGACAAGCCTGGGCGAACCAACGGTTGACGTGCTTACCTCGCCTAAAGTGTATACCTCAAGGGCTTGACATCCCAAGCACCAGTGAATATGATAATGCCGCTGTTATACATCGTCGGAGTCACCGGCGAAGTCTTTGTATGTCCAGTCGTCAATTCTGGCATTAAGTCAAGCTAATAGCTTGGACTCTGGTATTTCAGAGAGGGGGTCAGATGAGAAAGCGTTTTCCTTTGAAGGGCGTGTTGATCGCCCTGCTTTCCTCAGTATTAGTCTTCGCGTTGGCCGCATGCGCGGGTAATCCAGGTAATCCAGGCGCCGCAGGTTTGCCTGGCAACCCCGGAAATCCGGGCGCTCAAGGCATCCAGGGACCTGCAGGTGAACCCGGACTCCCCGGACTTTCCGGTCATCCGGGAAACCCCGGCGCTCCTGGCCCTCCCGGCCCCCAGGGCATCGCCGGTCTAGACGGAAGAGATGCGGTGTCTCCGATGGCTCGCGTAACCGTCAGCAAGGATACCATCGCGACTGCGGGCGACTCGTTTTCAGTTTCGGGTTCTGGTTTCCAGGCCAATGAACCGGTGACTTTGTTGATTCAGGTCGATGAAGCCCTGCAGATTATTCTCGGCGGAGCTCGTGGAGCCCAACTATCAGCTAACGCCGCCGGCGCCTTCATGATGAGCTTCGACGAGATTGGCGGGAAATCCGCCAGTCTCGGGAGAGCACTCGGACCCAGGGGATTGGCCGCAAATGGAATGTTGGGGAGTCGAGCCAGCACTCCTGTCTACATCGTTGATGAAGCGGCTGGACCCGCTCCTGCTGTGGACACCAGCCTCGCTGCTGGCGCTGCGGTAGTCGGTGATCGCATCTCACTGTGGGGCGCGGGCTTCAACAGCGGAGAAGCAGTGGTGATGCTGGCGGTCGGCGCATCTGGCGGCAGCGATCGAATAGTTGCTAGCGCCATGGCCAACGACTCCGGCGCGTTCTCGACCGATGCCACGAATACCCTGGACGCAGGCACGTACACGCTGCAGGCAATCGGTTCCGACGGTTCGACCGCGACGGCGCCATTGGTGATTCTAGAGAGCAAGTAGCGTCACTCCTAGCTTGGCCGGACGTAAGCCGAGAACAGCTTGAAACGGATGCGATGCCCCTGACGAACAACAGTCAGGGGCATCGTTTTGTGGCGCAACCTCGCCGCCGTTCGCATTCACTCGCTTCGTGGCGCCCAGCGACACTGCAGCGTTGTTAGCGAGAGCGCTCTCCATATGGCCGCGCGGGTGCATGCGCTGCCCGATTGGTGATCCTCAAGCGGTAGAACACTGGCGCGCCACCCGCTTCACCTTGGCCTTCGCAACCCATTCAGACTGTTTGAGTCTCGAATCGATGCCTCCAACCATAACGCGTTAGGGGCGTCGTGTGTTGCGTCAGGTTCTGCTCGCGCCCATCCCTTCGCAATCTTTGAGAAGCAGAAGCGTGGCGAGAGCGTAAAGACGACGCCTGCCAGATGTGACATCCCACGACGCCCGCGGACGTTGGCCTGGCTGTTCACTAGGCGCCCTTTATTGAATCGCTGCGACGGCTATGTTCGGTTCGCGCGGCGGCAATGCGCGGTTCGCGATCGGGCCGACATGCCTGGCGTGGGCACACTTCGCGGTTCGCACGGGCAGCTCCGCGTGCTACCCAAGCACAGGGCCATGAATGATGGACGGTCCTGCGTGGCAACTGTCCCAAATCCGTTGTCTTCGAAAGAGGCTACACGCCGACAAATACAGACCGCATGGGCCGCTCGACGGACCACTGGCCCGAACGATGCTACCAGCGTCGCAACTCACTAAATCCACAATGTCGTTCTGCGCGCCGCGAGTCCAGATCACACTTTCGAAGCAACCCGCTAGAAAGTCGATCCGGTTGGCCAAAGGGAACGCATCGATACTCCGTTCGCGTCAGCTCGTTCGCGTCACCTTCAGCATCTTCATGCGTCTGCCCAGCGTTGACATCACCTCGATCCTGAGGCCGTCGTACTGGACGAAGTCGCCAACGCTGGGAATCGTGCCCAAGCGCTCAAACACGAACCCACCGACAGTGTCGAATCCGTCGTTTTCCACTGAGACCTGAAGCGCCTCGTTGAACTCGTCAATATTGAGCCGGGCATCGACTAGGTATTCATCGATCCCGATTGGTTGGATTTCCGGCTCGCTGACGTCGAACTCGTCCTGAATTTCGCCCACGATCTCCTCGAGCAAATCTTCGATAGTGACGATGCCTTCGACGCCGCCGTACTCGTCGACGACAACCGCGAGGTGGACCCGTTTTTCTTGGAACTCGTCCAGCAGTTCCTCGAGGGTTTTCGACTCCGGAATAAACAGGGTGGGCCTCGCGACCTGCAACGCGGTCAGCTCGGACAAAGCCTCGCTGTCGGAGAGGTACTGCAGAATGTCTCGAGCGTGAGCGATGCCGTCGATGTGGTCTAAATCGGTCGTGAACACCGGGATTCGACTATGGCCTCCCTCAAGCATCTGTTCCGCCAGAAGGTTGATGGGCGTGTCGGCTTCGGCGGCGACCACGTCAACCCTGGGGACCATGATCTCGCGCGCGACGGTGGTGTCGAGTTGCACGACCGCCTTGATCATGCGCACCTCGTGTTCGTCCAGGGCTTCAGGCGTCGTCGTGACGTCAAGGTCCAACTCGATGCCCCGATCTTCCGATGGGTCCTCGCTCTGAGGGTTCCAGGGAAAGCCTCTGAGCAGGACGGATTGCGCCAGCAGTATCGGGTACAGCGGAAACGACAAAGCGCGCGTCAAACGGTAAGCCGTGGACATCAATGCGTTGGACCAGACTATCGCCACCGCACGCGAGACAGCCAGAAGAAGCCCCAACCCGGCCAATGTGCCGGTCTCCACAACGGAGATCAGAACCCAGTTGGTGCCTGATCGGGATACGACGAGGGCAGCCATGGACAGCACGGTTGCGGTGACTGCTGCGAGGTTCAAAAGCCGGAGAGGAGCGGTAGGGCCGCCGGGGATGTGGCGCAAAACCTCCATGTCGCGGTCGTCTTCGACCGGCTCCGGACTGAGAATTCCGGTCCGGACTCGTAGAGTGAAGGCGATGACGGTCGCGGCGATTTCAGTCATGCCGAACACGGCAATTGAAATCGCCAGCGCTAACGCCGATAACGTACTGTCAGTCTCCAATGCAGTCGCTCAGAAATGCCCCTTGGGCAATTGCCCGTGTTGCGGGCCTATGGGTCCGGTCGCTTTCTCGCTATGATCCTAGCTGGAGCGCCGATCGCTCCAGAATCGGGCGGGACGTCCTTGTTGATGACCGAACCCGTGCCGGTGTAGGATCTTGCGCCTATCGTTACAGGCGCGACCAACATGGTGTCGCACCCGATGAACGCGTCGTCGCCGATTATGGTGAGATTCTTTTTTTCGCCGTCGAAGTTGCACGTTATCGAGCCCGCGCCGATATTGACGTTCGAGCCGATCTTTGCATCACCCAAATAACTGAAATGTCCTGATTTCGCCCCTCTGCCCAACCGGCTGTTCTTGACTTCGCAGTAATTGCCGATGTGGACGTTCGACTCCAGGTAGGTCCCGGCGCGCAGATGGCTGAACGGGCCAACATCGACGTGATCCTCGAGGACGGCTTCATTGATGACCGACGCCCGTATTTTGCAGTCGGAGCCCAGCGTCGAATCAGACACGATCGCGTTTGGCCCGATTTCGCATCGCTGGCCGATCGCCGTGCGCCCGTTTATGTGCGTGTTGGGGAGTATGACAGCGTCCTGACCGATGGCAGCGGCGTAGTCGATGTACACCGAGTCGGGGTCGGGCATCGTCACGCCCTCGAGCATCCAGTGTTCACGGATGCGTTTCCGCAGCACGCCCTCGGCGCGAGCGAGCTCAATCCTGTTGTTTATCCCAAACGCTTCCGCTCCATCCGTTGTTTGGACCGATTCGACGGTGAGTCCTTGCTTTGACGCGACGTCCACCAACTCGGTGAGGAATATCTCGCCGGTTTCGGAAGGCTGAAGCGTGGGAAGGGTGTCCCACAGCCAGCGGGACTGGACACAGTAGACCCCGGCGTTGATCTCCGTTAGGGCCGCAATCCGGTTGGAGGACACTTTCTCTTCGACGACCTCCGTGATCGCCCCGTCGCCGGCCCTGACCACACGGCCGAGGCCGTCAGGCTCGGTGAGGGTCGACGTCAAGAGAGTGAGGACCGCTTCCTTCTCCGCATGGCGCTGCAAGAGAGCCTTGAGAGTCTCCGGCTTGACGAGAGGCACGTCCCCGTTGAGCAACACTACGTCCCCATTCGTGGGGACCATGCCGCGGGCTTGCAATACCGCATGACCGGTTCCAAGAGGTTCGTCCTGAACTGCGTATCGAACCGAATCGTCAAGCGTGTCTCGAACCGCCGCCGCGTTGGGCGCGGTCACGACGACGACGGGACCGATGCCGGCCGAAGTCGCGTTGTCGACGACAATGCCCACCATCGCGCGGCCGCACAACGCGTGCAGCACTTTGGGGGTGTCGGACCTCATTCGCCTGCCCTGACCGGCGGCCAGGACGATCGCCGGTGGAGTGATCATGGGGCCAAAAACAAAAAACGCCTCTTTGAGGCGCCGCCGAAGCCGCGCCGAGGCGCAATGACTTTAGGAGATATGTCGGATTCGTCCACTGTGTCGCAATGCTAGCAGAGGGCATATGTCGTGTCAATCATCCGTGACTGACAGCCTCGTGCACCTCTCGGCAATCCCGCTCGCAACGAAAGCCCGATTAAGGCACGATGAAGAATGTCCGGGACGGGTGATCCGGCAGAGAGCCGGCACGCGTGAACGATAGGCAGTGCAACTCGATATCGGGCGGCTCCGCGTCGAACGGCGGCCTGACTACGAAAGAGCGAATTCGTGAACCCCAAGGTAGCTCACCCAAGACCGCCTTTGTAGTAGAATCAAGGCTACTGCGGTTCCGTCGGATTGATTTTTGCGGGGAGCAATGTTCAGATCGCTGTTCGGAAAACGAAAACGTCGCTCAGATCCCGGTCAGGCGCCGAAAGACGACTCGATCAGGTCGGCGGGCGTGGACGACGTGGTGGTCATACCCGGGTTCTCCCCGACGTTCGAGGACGCCTACTTCATCGTCGAGAGCAAGAATCGACTTGAGAGCGCCTTTGGCAAGGCGTACGAGCTCATCGCAGTTGACGGCGACCGGCGAGTCTCCATCGAGTGGCACGACGGCGCCGAACTGTTGATCGTCGTCACCGAGCATGACGATGCACTGGGGTTGTCCGAAGTCGGATTGGACGAACGAACTCTATCTGAGTGGGACGATAACAAATCCATAGAGAACTTCGTGGAGTATGACGGCCGGAAATACTTCTACCGGAACAGCTACGAGGTCTTGTATTACAAGGACGACGTTGGCGCCGGCGAAGGGTTCTGGCTTTGGGACTTCGGGACCGAAGACGGAGAGCACGGCCTTTCTGCAGTCAAGTGGGAAGGCAGACCGTTTGAAGCCTACATATCCGTCACCGTGTCCCCGCACATTGTTCGCGTGTATGGCAAGTAGAGCCGGGCTGTAGAAGGGGGAGATTATGGCTGACGCATTCGTCGACGTACTGGAGCAGATTCCAAGAGGCCTCGTATACGTCGGGATGGGCATCGTCCTGCTCGTCTTCGCAAGGCTCGTCCAGGATTTTCTCACGCCCTACAAGATTCAAGAGCAGCTCAGGACTCACGACAACGTGGCTCTTGCGCTGAGCATCACAGGATACTATCTGGGCATCGTCATCGTCTTCCTTGGCGCAATGTACCAGCCGTTCAGGTTGATCCTGGACTCGGGTCTCGGTTTCACGTCAGACTACTGGGAAGATGTCCTCAGAGTGCTGATCTACACGGGCATCGGCATCGTGATCCTGAACGTAGCCCGCATGGTAGTCGACAAACTCGTGCTGCACCAGTTCAGCACAGAGAAGGAGATCATCGACGACCACAATGTTGGCACCGGGGCCGTCGAGGCAGCCGTCTACGTCGCGGTCGGCTTGATCATCGCCGGCTCCATCTCCGGCGAGGGCGGTGGCCCCGAGACCTCCCTGGCATTCCTGGGATTGGGTCTGGCCGCGTTAATCCTGTACACGCTGTTCTATGAAATGACGACCTCGTACGACCTGCACGACGAAATCGAACACGGCAATGCGGCAGTGGGTGTGGCGCTGGCAGGCAACCTCGTCGCCATCGGGCTGGTTGTGTTCAAGGCTGTCTTCGGAGAATTCACGACCTGGGAGGATGCGCTGGCCGGCTTCTTGGTATACGCAGTGGTTGGCTTTGTCCTGCTCTTTGTGGTCCGCAGAATCACCGATCTGGTGCTGTTCCCTAAGGTCTCCGTGGCCCACGAGCTTGCGGTGGACCGGAACCTTGGCGTCGCCTTCATCGTGAGCGCGATGGTCATCAGCGTGAGCCTGATACTGTTCTTTGCGCTGTAGCTGTTCGGACCGACACCTGGTTACGCGGATGGCATATCGGGTCGGAGCGCTGGCGGCTGGCGGTTGAACCGGCGGCGTGCGTAGTTATCGCGTGGCTTTGAGCGATGTGAGTGGCGTGCGTAGCACGGGTCCAGACGCTCGGAATAATCCGGCCGAGACCTTCAGTTGAGACAGCCCCGGCTTCCACAGCGGCGTGATTTCGTCTAGGCTGTTGGCGTCTCATGCCGTTGGCGATTGCGGCGCCGCGTAGTTCCGAGTTGGTCGAGATGTCGCCGAGATAGGATGCCGCGTCGACGGTACGGATGTGTTTGCCGCTTTGACGCGCCTATCTGGAATTCGAACTGCGTCATCTGATCCAACGAATACAAAGCCTTCGCGAGTCAGGTCGCGCGGGCGAGGTGATAATTGAAGAGACATCTGATACTCACATTGGCCGCGTCTATCGCGGCGCTGTTAATCGCGGCATGCGGGGGGACGAACGAAGCCGAGAGGTTCTTCAATGACGGCGTGGAAATCCAAGAACTCGGATTTCCGAAAGAAGCCATCGAACAGTACGACAAGGCCATCTTGGAAGACCCTGAGTTCGCTTCGGCGTACATGAATCGCGGCAACGCCTACGACACCCTGGGAGAACCCGAGCGGGCCATTGAAGACTACGACGAGGCCATCAGATTGGACCCCCAAGCTGTCGCCTACGTGAATCGCGGCATTGCCTACGACGGCTTGGGACAACTTGAACGCGCCTTCGAAGATTACGACGAGGCGATCAAACTCGATCCTGAACTCGCCGGCGCCTACTACAACCGAAGCATTCTCAACGCCAAAAAGGGCGAATACCAATTCGCTGTCGAAGACCTCGACCGCGTCATCCAACTCAATCCGGGAGATGCCCAGGCATACATGAACCGAGGCTTCGTCCGAGACAACCTCGGACAGCCCGAGATGGCTCTCGAAAACTACAATGAAGCCATCCGATTGAGTCCCAGGTTTGCCATGGCCTACGTCAACAGGAGCATCGTCTACCTCGATATGGGCAACAACGAAGGGGCGGTCGACGATCTTACCGTTGCCATCAGAATCGATCCACAACTCACACAAGCATATGCCAGCCGTGTTATTGCGTATACTCTCCTCGGTCGAGACACAGAGGCTGAGCAAGATCTCGTCCGGCTCGAGGATCTTGGTTTCGGCCGGGCGATGCTGGATGCGGAGGTCGCCAGAATCAAGGCGGCGCGTTAACCGTTGGTGGGCGAGCGCTTAGCGCCGACCGCGATGTCGTGGGCCCTACGCTAGATGTCACCGCCCACGGTGTCCGCGTTCTCGGCGGCCGCTATGATCTCGACCAGATCGTCATCTTCCACCGCATCGAAGTCGACCGCTGGCTCGATCACCCAGTTCAGGAACTCGTCGTCCGTGACGCTTTTTCGCCATTCCGACCTGAATTCGTCGAGAGAGCCGTCGTACAGCCGCAGCAGGAAGACGGCCCTGTACGCGTCGATGCCCTCGACGTCGAAGACCTGCACCCGCAAGTCGAGCCCCCTGCCCGTGGCGAACTCGATGGGGCGCTTGCCCTGAGGCGGCACGACGTCGCCGAACGCGTCGAATGCGCCGATGTAGGCTTCCGCCTCGTCCATCATCTCTGCGATGAAAGCCCGTCCTTCGTCGCTGATGTCGAGCATGTGTCCGCCAGGCGACGGTTCGATGAACCCCCGGTCTTGTAGGGGCCCGGCCATCTGCAGCAGTGCCGCGTACAAATCGTCGCTGGCGTGCACAGGCAGTACGAATCCGTGCTTGTCCAAGAAGTAGATGAGCATGCATGCCCGCATCCAGCCCATGAAACCTTCGCGATCGCCCCCGTCAATCTCGTAGGCGGCGAGAGCGTCGAATCGGTGCTCCAAACTGAGGTTGAGCGACCGATCGACCGCGGAAGACGGCGCCTCGGCTGACCACGGGACAAACCAGCAAGAAACGGGCAGTGACGGATTAGCTTCGACGCCGGCGGGAGTTCGAAAGGTGATCCGCGACGTGCCGGCCCTCCAGTGGTCGATCAGGCCCCGCAAGACATCGTACATATCCGGAAGGTCCGGATTCGCGCGAATGTCCAACTCCGCGCGAACCGCGTCGGCGTCCGCATCCGAGGCGGGGCAGAGCCGGTCCATCAGCGACGTGAGGCTCATGTCCGCCGCTGACAACGGCAAGTCGATCCAAAAGGCGTCTGAGGGCGGCATGGCGCCCAGGGTCAAGCTAACCCTAAGCGTGCCTTCGCTCATCTCAGGCTGGGTCTGACGAACCCCACGATTCGG
>DCWO01000139.1:24751-92187 GCA_002328865.1 Dehalococcoidia bacterium UBA2160
TTGAGCCCCAACTGCTCCGGACGCCGGTGCCGCTGCTTTTGAAACTGCCCGAGGTCTTCTGGGAGTTCAGGTAGCTGTTGCGGGCCGTGCTCTTGGTGGCGTTGGTGTACTTGGACCCTTGGAACGACTTCTGTTTGCTGAAGTACGAGGTGTTCTTCGAGACCTGGCTACGGTACCCGGCGGACGACCGGTAGTTGGTGCGGTTATTCTGCATCGTGCCGTAACGGTTGACTGGCGTTGAGTAGTAGTATCCGCGCGGCGAAAGCGCCGATATCATCATGTAGGTGAACAGGAAGTCGCCGCCGCCGAAACCGCTACGATAGTAGCCGTTCGAGCCGTGGCCGCGAAGTTCGTGCTGGCGGTCGTGGTCGCGCACGATCGAGAACAGGATGTCGTCGCTGGCATCCTCAATCGCCTTGCTGCCGTCGAGGTCCTCCCACCCTTCCAACGTCAGCGTCTCGCCGTCCTGTTGGGCGCGGATGAGGACGATCCCGTCGCCTTCGTAGATCTCGTTCACCCGTTTCTCGAAATCGGAAGTGCCCTCGGAGTCCTTGAAGGCTTTCTGGACCTCGTCCAGGTTGATGCGGCCCGAGGCGCCGTCAGTTGCCGCCCAGTCCTCGTAAGTGGGGCCGGGGGAGCACGCCGCGGCGACAGGTCCCGCCAGCAGTGCCGCGCTGGCCAGGGCCGCCATCGAGGGACGAGTCATCTTGGTGCGTCGGCTCATGGTAATCTCTCCCTTTCCCTAGGCAAGTAGGCTCAGGATCTCTTCCGAGACTGGGGTTGGTTTCTCTGACGGTGGTTGACCATGACCCTCGAAATGCAACGTCAGAATCTCTGGCAGAGCTCGACGCCACGCTGCTGAGACCAGCTCCCGATATGCGTCGCGAGCGAAACCGGCGAAATGGGCGGCGGCTTCTCGATGAGTCGGCCCAGCGATTGCCGTGCTGAGGGCAACGTCGCGGAGGTGGGACAGATGTCCGGGCCACAGTTGGTCCGCAGCCCTGACCAGGAGCGTTCGAGAATGGTCGTCATATGCGTCGTCGCCCAACTGAACGCGAATCTCGGCAAGCCTGCCAGTCAGCAGTTCGGTCAACGCGTCCGAGATCGCGACCTCGCCTGCTCCGAACAACCCATCGCAATCGATGCCAAGATCGGACCAAAGCCGCGCGACCAGCTTCTCGAAAACGGTGAGATATCCTACTTTGTACACTTCCCCGAACCGCTCCGAGACGAACTGCTCGGCCCACGTTCGGGCCATGTCCTCACATGAATCGGACCACGCGGCATCGGTCAGAATGAGCTGCCTTGCCCGATAGTACGTCAGCGTCTGGTGTTCGAGCACCGCCGTATAGTCACGAGACGCCTCGTGGGCCGCCCGTCTGTCCGCGGCGGCCTCTTCTTGCAGTTGGCGAAGCGAACGGCCAATCCGGGTATTCGGCCCGCTGTCATGAGCGGAAGCGATCCGGGCGAGCCTGTTCAACGTCGGGGCTTGGCGACTGAACGCGATGGGGTCCTCTTGAAGCGATGCCAAGACCTTTGACGCGCCGAACGCGCCCTGACGGCCTGCCCTGCCTCTGAGCTGCCTGTCGACCCGTCCGCTCTGGTGCAGGGCGACGCCGATCACGCACAGCCCAAGGCCGAATTCGATGGTGTCGCGGTCATCTACGAGTTCGGCCACGCAGAGGGTGTTCGACACGCGAACCGTTTTCGTCTTCGAACCGTCCCAGGCGCGCGAAACCCTGAGGCCCGTCTGGGCGGCGGCCTCGGCGATGAGCTCCGCTTCCTCGCTCGTCCCACACCGCAATGCCACCGTCGATTTTGGTCGTTCGGCCAGAATGGCGGTCACACGGTCGAGGCAGGCGGTCACGATTTGATCGCCCAATCCTGGTTCGATGATGATGTCGGTCCCGCGCCCTGCCATGTTCGTTGAGACAGTCATGGCTCCGAATTGTCCGGCATCTCGGACGATCTTGGCTTCCCATTCGCTCGTGACCGCGTTGAGCAAGCTGTGTTCGATCCCTGCTCGATTCAGCAGCTCGCTGATCTCCTCGGACTGCCTGACGGACACCGTGCCGATCAAGACCGGTCTGCCGATTGTCCGCCAGTTGTTCACCTGGTCGATCATCGCCGCTTGCAGGTCTTGATTCGAGGCGAAGATCTCGGGAGCTTCGTCGACCCGGCGTTTGGGATGCGTTGGGGCGACCTTCACGGTTTCGAGCCCGTAGGTCCGGTCGAATTCGTCCCTCGCTTCGGTGGCGGTTCCGGTGAGACCGCTGACTCTGGCGTATCGGCTTATGAGCCCCGAAACAGTGATCTGGGCGATCGTCTCCGTCTCAGACCTTGGATCGAGCCCTTCTTTGGCCTCCAGGGCAGCCTGGAGGCCGTGAAGATACCGGTTGTCCGGCAACAGCCGACCGTTCATCGGGTCCACGATGACGACCCTGCCGTCCGCGACGACGTAGTCGATGTCGCGCTTGAACAGCGTGTGCGCTCTCAGCAGTTGGTGAACCATGCCGAGAGCAGCCTCCCAGCGGCTTTGGTCCGTGCTCTTGCCGTCGACGTTCCGTTGAGCCAGGTCGGTTAAGTCCGGACCAGTCCACGGGTCGTCTCGGAGTTCTGGCGAGTCGGATTGGGGTTGCCCGAGTAAATGCGCTAGGAACTCCTCTCCACGCTGGGTGAAGCGGACGGAGCTTCGCGTCGCATCGGTTACGTAGTAGAAGCGCTGCTCATACGCCCCCGTGCCTGGTTCGTCGTGCATTTCGTCCAGCATCGCCATCAGCTTGTGCCGGCTCATGCCGCTTTTCGCGATCGCGTCCCGAAGCACAGCGCTCTCGGGGTCCGCCGCGTAAAGCATGGCATGATCTTCGCCGGCGCGGGCCTCGTCTGTGTCGAACAGGACGTTGGCCTCGGCTAGGCGAACCTGCTTCGCGTGCAGCGCGAGTAGCTGCTCCACCGCATCGTGCGCCGACCGGAATCCACCGGAATCCTCGGCCTCTTCGCCGGAGATGATGAGGGGCGTCCGGTCCTGGTCGATGAGCACGTGATCCGCCTCGTCGACGATGACCGTGTCGAGTGGTCCCTGCACGGGCAGCTCAGGCGGCAGTCTGAGGTTGTCCCGAAGGTAGTCGAAGCCGATCTCCCTGGCGGTGGAGTAAACCACTTGGCGCCCGTACGCGAGCCGGCGTTCGTCGTCTTCCATCGAAGACAGGACGGCGTCGACGCTGATGCCAAGCGACGAGTAGACCGGAGTCAGCCAATCAGCGTCTCGCTGGGCCAGGTAGTCGTTGGCCGTGACGACGTGAACCGACCTTCCCGAAGACGCGGCAACTATCGCAGCCAGCCCCGCCGAGACCGTCTTCCCCTCACCCGCATCCATCTCCACGATGGCGCCACGGAGCAGCAGCGCGGCTGAGATCGTCTGCTCTCGGGTCGGGGTGAATCGCAGCTCTGAGCCGGCGTCCAACGCGGCGAGCGCTTCGTAAAATGACCCTGGCAGCGCGACGTCCGCCGGTTGGATGGTTTCAAGCATCTCGCGACCGCGCACGATTCCTCGCATAACCTCGCGTTCTTCTGCTGGCAGCGAGAGATCATCGAAGACCTGGCTTGCGCGGGTCGCAGGCTCGTTGGCCAATTCGTAGCAATGAAGGAGCGAGTCGGGGACCTGTTCCCGGTCGAACGCCCGCCACGCCCCCAGACGCCGCTCCATGGCGACGCCGGCTAGGGTGAGCGCTTGTGAGATCGATGCGAGGGATTCTGGGCGTCGTGAGACGGCCTGCAACTCTGATCGGAGCTCAGCGTCCGACAGACGACGGCAGTCGGGACCGGCTGCGTCAGCGAGGTCGGCGCAACGAGCAGCCCGTCGCAAAGCTCGCTCATCCGGCGACGCGGAACGCTCGCGCAGCCAACCTGGCAGCGCGGTCGCCCCTTTGATGAGATCAATTGTTTCTCGCAGTATGCTCACGTGCGTCCCGTCAACCGTGGCTTTGACCGCTCGTCCTGGACTTGGGCGCCGCGTTCGGAGTCGGCTTCAGAGGCCTGCGCACTGACGAAGGCGCCATGCCCGCCCGCAGCGCGGCCATCACGCCCGCAGCTTCCCAGTAATTGTCGACGACGTACAACTGCCCGGTGTCCCAGGGCAACCGAGCCAGGTCGTTTCGCATAACGTTCCGGTTCTCGCGCACCGCGATCACCGGGATGCCTTGCTCCAGGGCCGCGAGGGTCGGAAGGCCGATGCAGCCGTCCGGGATGACCAGGCACGACACGTCCGCGGCGGTGATCACACCGGGCATTTTCATCGCGTCGCCGTCCGATACGATTCGAGGAGAGCGCTGCAAGCCCTTGAGCACGCACTGAAGGAACGTGTTAGAGATGACCTCAGCCGCCATGCGGGGATCGACCACGCCCGGGTCCACGTTCGCGACCTCGTCCGACTCCATCATGGGCGCGTGCGCGGTCGGCACGTCGTAGATGCACGATGCCGTATGAGTCAGCAGTGCCTCGACGCCGCCCCAGGGATTGATCATCTCCCCGCCGCTGGTGAAATAGTCCATGTGGTAGGGCATGGGAACGTCGATCACGGAGGCGATGGCCACGGCGTCGAAACTGCCTTCCCAAACGTCGAAGGCGTTGACCAACCCTTCGAACCCCTCGACTTCGCCGGTGGCGCGCCCGGAGTCCGAGTAGTGGCTGATCAGCCGAAGGGGCCGATCCAATACCGCCGTGCCTGCTATGTCCAACCCGTACGTGGCATGAGCGGCGTTGACAGCGTTGACGGTCGAGGTCACCCACTTGGGATCGTGGTCGGCGTCAATGGCGACCAACACGCGGTTCGAGCGCATCTTTCGCAGACCGGCGGTCCCCATCATCAGTCTGGAGAGCACGCTGCCTTCGACATACAGGCCGTTGTCGGGCATTTCGTTGATGTCGGATGCGTTGACCACGTTTGGGTGGGTGATCAGCGTCTCGCAGACCTCGGCGAGCATGCGAGCCACGGGCGTTGCGTCGCCGGAGTGCCCGCCGATCTCGGCGCCGATGCCGGTTGGCACGATGAACACCGCGGTGAACGAATCGGTGTTCTCCCAGGGACGCTTCGAGAAGTCGAAAATCGAGGCTATGGACGGCAGGCGTTCGGAGTCGGTCCGCTCAATCAATCCGACTTCGCACTCGAATCTATTGTCCGACGATTCGCTGACAACGAACCGTACGGGCACGCGATCGTCGCCCAAAGCGTCGGCTACACCTGCACGGGCGCGATCAAGGACGTCGTCGCCCCACGGGTTCGGGATCGTCAACTCTCGTTCAGCTAACCGCAACCTGACTTGCTCCGTTCCTGGCGGCGAAATCGCCGTAGCTAGTTGACTGTAGTAGAGTCAACTCTCCCGATTCAAGCATCGCGTAGGCGTCGGGAAGGTTGATTCCGTTGAACGTGTGAGCCTTGGGTTGTGTGTACGCTCCCATGCCAAGGATCGCGACCCTGCTGCCCGGCGTCAGCGGCTCTTCGAATCGGTAGTCGCCCAGAACGTCTCCGGCGAGGCATGACCTGCCGGCCAGTATGTATCTGTGCGACCCGTCCGGCGCATAGTCGAGGACATCCGGTTCGTATTGGTACTCGAAGACCTCGGGCATGTGGTTCACGGAGGTGTCGAGCACGGCGACGTCGACCCCTCCGCTGTCGAACACGTCGAGGACCGTGCTGACGATGAAACCTGCGTCGGCGACGAACGCGGCCCCGGGTTCGATGAATATCTCGATCTCCCGGTCGCTCCTCAGCAACGCGGAGGCGTCGTTGAGCGGAGCAAAATCGGTGGCTGAGCCAAAGGTGTAGCCTCCGCCAAGGTTCACCCAATCCATTCGGTCGAGGAGCAGCCCGAGCCGGTCGTCGACTGCTGACGCCGTTGCGAACAGATCGAGAAGGTCGTCGGATTCGCAGTTTGTGTGCATGAGCAGCCCTTGAGCCACCGCGGAGATGTCGTGGGATCCGTGTTCGGCCGCGATGATCCGCTCGATAGGCGCTCCGAGTTTCGAGTGCCTACGACAGGGATCGTACCTTTCATCCGAAACGAACGAAATGCCCGGATTCAGTCGCAGGCCGGGGCTTGTCAGGTCCGGCGTCTCCGGTCCGTACCGCTCCAACTGGCCGATCGAGTTGAATGAGATGTAGTCGCAGCTTCGCCCTATCTCGGCGAACTCATGCTCGGCGACGGCAACTCCGTAGTAGTGGACCTTGCGCGAGTCGCCCAGGACCTGCCGCGCAAGCCGGATTTCGAAGGGCGAGCTGGCGGTAAACCCGGTCACGTGCGCCGCCAGCTCCTCCATGACCCACGATAGCGTGCACGGCTTCATGGCGTACAGGAGCGACACGCCGGCATCGTCGGTTGCGGCGCGGATTCGTCTGGCCGAGTCAGACAACTCAGCCTGAGAGAACACCAGCGCCGGCGTCTCCGGGACGGCGGCCAACGCCGCACGGATTTCAGCAGTGTCTAGCATCGAGTCTCCGAGCCTTAATAGACCTGTAATTTATCACACCGGCGGCTTCGGGTTCTTGCCAAGTCCGATCAACACAAGGCCCGCCTGATGACCGGCGCCTTCGAAGTAGTCGTATCTCTCCAACAAATGGTCCCGGCTGTCTTCGATAGCATCCGCGACGCTCGGCGTTCGGCGTCGCAGATCGCGGCCGAGCGGGGAGTCGAGAGACCAGGACGGGCTGATCTCCAACGGCAACCCCTCCGGCTCGCACGCTGTGGCGTACTGTTGTTTGAGCGATTCAAACTCATCCTCGCTCTCATATACGACCGGTGTGACGAACACCGATTCATCGATGTACAGGCCCAGCTCGTTGTCGAACACCTGAACCAGGTCGATCTCCGGCACGAGGTTCTCCATCGCGTAGTACAAATCTTCAACGAGGCTTTGATCGGCCCGGTGGTAGTAGAACTGTTCACTGACCTCGGCCATCCGGACGGGCAGCGGTTTCTTCTGAGAATAGTCCAGGTATTCCGATGCCTCCGCGCCTTCGACAAACAGGAACGGTATGTTCCCGTTTGTGGCGTCCACAAGCAACTCCACGCCATCCAGATCGTAGAGCAGCGCGACGTGTTGCCAGTAGCGCATGTGCCGCTTGGAGAACGAGTAGTCGAAGGTGTCCAGAATCTGGCGCAACGCGTCCTCGGGCGGTGGTTTTGGGATGCCGGGGCCCGATAGCACATAGCTCGACTCGAGTCCGAGGCCGTCGGTCAGGAACTTGAGCGCTTGGACCTTTTCGGAGCATATCCCGCCTCGGCCTTCGGCGACGCTGAACACGGTTTCGTCGCCGGTCTTGTACCGGAGTTTGTTTCCAGTGAACCGGGAGTAACTCTCGAAATCGGCGCGCCAAATGCGCTTGGCAAGGCAGCGGACGAGCTCAGTCGAAGCCTCGCGGGATCCCAGGGCCAAGATCTCATCGTGCTTCGAACCGCGATGGGTCTGCGACACCGTGTCGTTCACGAAGTCCTCGAAGAACGAGCGGTTTCGATCCCATCGACGCCGGTGAAACCCGGCCCAGTTGCGAGCGTAGCCTGCTGGCCCGCGATCGAAGGTCAGCGCTATGACTTCGATGGGGACGCCATCCGCCACAATCCTGGCCACTCTCGGCGTATCCGATGCGCCAAGCGGTTTGTCGTATTGGAGTATCGAGGAGTTCGGAATCGGGTGCGTGAGCCGTCCCGCGTCTGTGAGCACGTAGCTGGCATCCTGGAGCGCCAACAACGACTGGGCAGAGGACGCCGACATGCGCTGCTGCGCCACGAGAGTGTCCACCGGGCAGTAGCGAAGGTGCTTGTCGACGAGGGCGCCAACGGTTAGCCGCACGTCTTCGGGCTCGATTCGGATCGCAGACGTGCGATCGGTGAGGGCGTCGGTCATCTGGACGAACACTGGCGGTCGAGTGTCCGAACCGCGTGGAAGGTCACGCCGGGTCGATTCCGCTGAACTTTGCTGCTCCATGGGCCCCTGCACCGGCTCAAACTGGTACGAGCCAATTATACAGATGAGGCGGCGAGACATGCCTCACCGTCGCGAATCACACGAGGTGCGGCGCAAGGCGGTGTGGTCGGTAAGGGAGTGTCCGTGAGGCGGAATGAGGAGCGGCGATCTCGTGGCTGCGACTATGGCGTCAAAGGCATGCCGAATACACATAGGGCGCACTTGATCGGACTACACCGTTGAAAGAGACCTGGCGCCGCCACACGCCCCGCGCGCTGGGCAGGAGAATCACGCGGAACGCGAGCGACGCCCGGTGGAGAGATTCTGGTTCGTCGTTCGATTCTATGGCGACCGTGGCGGTCGCTCCGGGTTATGCTGACTTGGTTTCGTTAATTCGCGCTCGGCAAGAAGGGCAGCCGCATTGCTTCGGCTCTCGCAGCATGTCGCGGAAGATTAGCTGGACCATCTCTTTCTCGGTTAACCTAAACGAACTGCCGATAGCGACGAACTCGATCAGTCGGGTGCTCTTGTCGGCCTGTTCGGCCTCGCTCAGTTCTTCGCCGTGGAGCAGGTTCTTTTTCGCGTAACCCTTGAGCGCCTTGAGATGCTCGGCAACCGCGTCACGTGGATCGTTCAGCTCAGTGTGCGTCATGTCTCGTCTCCTGCCTGTTCGTCAAGGAGCTTGCCTTGGCTTCCACTAGAGGCTAGATACACGTTCGGCGCTCCTGCCCAAACCGCGACGGTGGGTGGGACCACTAAGGATTATCTGCATACATCCCTTTATTTTTCGTAGGGTACTTGTACATAGTATTCGACGAATTGTCGTTGGACGCCGAATGCGAACTCCGATTTTGGGCAGAGCGTCAAGCGACCGGTTTGTAGCTGGGAGCGAATTCAGAACATGACGAATGGGCGCTGCGGGGTGAAGCGGGTTCGCAAGGACAAGACGAACTGCCCAGGCGATGTCCGTCAGGCAGTTTCAGTGGATCTGAACCCGATGGCGTCGTCGTCCTGATGACTGCCCGTCGAGGAGGTCTAGAAGTAAAATCCGGGTTCTTCCTCGAAGTCGGGAAGATGGTTGGCCAATCGCCAAACGTTGGCGGCAGCCGAGACGACGGATTCGTGGGCGTTGTGAGCTTCGGATTCGCCCCACAGCTCGGCGGCGCGGCGCTCCATTTCCCTTCTGATCTCAGCCTCGGTGGTTGCAGTTCGTTCGTTTGATCGCGTCACGGCAGCCCTCTCGCGCGCAAACGCGGGTACATCTCCCGCGTTCCGAATTGACACCAATTTTTGGGAATCATTATAATCGTTAGGTATGTGAGGTAGCCATCAATGCCAAAGAGAACTTATCAGCCACGAAAACGCCGTCGGGCCAGGGTCCACGGCTTCCGATCGAGAATGAGATCACGAGACGGCCGCAACGTAATTAAGCGACGCATGTTCAAGGGACGAAGTAGACTTACTGTTTGATTCTTCGAACCCCCCGAGTCCTGCGCGTCCCTTTTTTGGGCCGCGCGGTATAATCAGCGCGCCTGAAGGCGGGGACTGGCTTTTGCCAGGCGCCTATGCAGAGAGAACGCCGTCTGAGAAAGTCGAGCGATTTTGCTGCTGCGCGACGACACGGTCGGAGTTGGGCGGACCCGCTGCTCGTGTTGATCGCTCGGCGCAACGGCGCGGACGCCAGCCGATTCGGATTCGCCGTGGGCCGCCGCGTTGGCAACGCCGTTGTCCGCAATCAGATCAAGCGGCGTCTGCGCGCATTGACGCGCCCTGTCGACATCGCGGATGGGTGGGACTTGTTGTTCATCGCCCGGCAAGGCGCCGCCAACTCGAGCTTTTCGGAACTGGCGAGGGCCGTGTCGAGACTTCTCAAACGTTCCCGCGTAGCGAGTTTGTGACAAAACGCATGACGTTCTCAAACCGACCGTGGCGGCTTCCGACATGAAGAGACTCGCTCTCGGCGCCGTAAGGTTGTACCAACTAGTCCTGTCTCCGTACTGGCCTGGGGCTTGCAGGCATACGCCGACTTGTTCCCACTACGCCACCGAGGCAATACAGAAACACGGCGCCGGCAAAGGAGTCTGGCTGACCGTCGGTCGGCTGGGCCGATGCCGCCCATTTGGCACAAGCGGATACGATCCGGTGCCGTGAACTGCGAAATCGAAGATTTGCGGCGCGTCGATGGCGCCGCGTTGTGACAAGGATTGGCGTCGAATGCGCACTCAACCGACTTACATATTGAAGCATGCTGCGGCTCTGAAAGAACTGACAAGGCCGAAGAACGGCTCAATTGACCAGGCGATTTGCTGCCGTCGCATGACAAAATGAAGCAGCGAACGGTATCGGCCTGAATGTTCAGAAGACTTAATGCTGTGTGGGGCATCGACGGCAGTCGCCCCACCGAGATATTGGAATCGTTCGGATGTTGAAAACAACTGGATCCGGCCCGCGCAAAGCAGGAATAATATTCGCGGCACTGGCTTTGGCCCTGATGGCCGGCGCCTGCAGTCGCATCAGTAATCCACAAGGATGGTCCGGGGTCGCCGCGTCCGGAGATACGCTCGTCGTTGGAACCCAGGAAGGGCAACTCCTCGCTATCGACAAGAACGATGGCTCGACCTTGTGGCGTCGCGATCTGATAGGCGAGGAAGATGAGCACGCGATCTACGGCGCCCCGATCGTCGATGGCGAAGTGGTGTTCGCCGGCAGCTACGACGGCAGGTTGTACGCGTTCGACCTCGAAGGATTGCCAGCCCGGTGGGGTGACAGGAGGCTAGACGACCGGATAGTTGGCGGACTGACGTTGGCCGGCGAGTCGATTGTGGTTGGGTCCGTATCCTTGGCCGACGACGGCGAAGACGAAGGTACGCTTTGGGCTCTGGATGCCGTCACCGGAGACGAACTGTGGCGATTCACCACCCCGGGACCGATCTGGACGACGCCCACGGTTGCCGACGGGCTGGTTTTCATCGGCACGCTGAACCAGATGATTTACGCAGTCAACCTCAGCGACGGCCAGAAAGCCTGGCAGTTCGAAACAGGCGGCGGCGTCGTGGCCAAGCCCCTCGTGTCGAACGGCCGTGTGTACGTTGGCGCGTTCGACAGCGTCTTCTACGCGCTAGACGCCAAGACCGGCGCCGAGGCCTGGAGATTCTCAGAAGCGGAGAAGTGGTTCTGGGCCGGGGCGATTGCCCGCGACAACCTGATACTGGCGCCCTCGCTGGACGGAAACTTGTACGCTCTCGACGCGACTTCAGGCTTTCCTCAGTGGAAGATCGAATCCGAAGGTTCCATCGTGGGCTCCCCTGTGATCGTCGGAGACCTGATCGCGGTTCCGATAGCCGATGGCGGAGAGTCGAAAATCTCCCTCGTTGAGATCAATGGGAGCCAGCGTGAGGCGTGCAAGATCGGCGAAGATGTGAGAACGCCGCTGTCGACGGACGGAGAACTGATATACTTTGCCGCGACAAATCATTCGATTTGGGCGCTTCGCATCAAGCAAAACGGAAACCCGGACGAAGAGTGGGTGTATTTTACTGACCAAGACGACCCGATTCCGAGAGATCGGAGCAAGGCGTGTTAGGGGCGGACTGAGGCAATTTGGAATTCATAATCGACACCTGGAATTTGGTAATCATCCAGCCGATGATCAATGGCTTGGTGATGTTGTACAGTGTATTCTTCAGCAACTTCGGCATCGCTGTGATCGCGTTCACGCTGATTGTCCGGATGATCATGATCCCCTTGTCCGTCAAGCAGAGCCGTCAGATCAAGTCAATGGGCGCACTTCAGCCGCTGATGAAGGAGATCCAGGCAAAGCACAAAAACGACAAGCAGCGGGCATCCCAAGAGACGATGCGCCTGTACAAGGACCACGGAGTCAACCCGCTGGGTTGCCTGGGACCGATGTTCATCCAGTTCCCGATTTGGATCGGCCTGTACCAGGCGATCCTGCAAACGGTGCCTTCGAATCCCGAGAGCCTCGTCGGCCTGTCCCGTCACCTGTATGGCTGGCTTCCGCAGGTTCACAAGGTAGTGCCGATCGACAGTTCGTTCCTCTGGCTGGACCTGGCCAAGCCAGATCCTTCGCCGTTCATTATGCCCATTTTGGTGGGCGGCTCGATGTTCGTAATGCAGAAGATGTCGAGCATGCCGGCCGCGGACGACCGGCAGGCATCGACAAATCGTATGATGTTGTGGATGATGCCGCTGATGTTCGGTTTCTTCACGCTGAATTTCCCGAGCGGACTGGCAGTGTATTGGGTGGTTTCAAACGTGATTGGGGTGGCGATTCAGGGGTTCATCACTGGTTGGGACCCGCTGAAGAACCTGTTCGCCTTCGGGCGCGCCGCCGATCAGGCGAGTACGGTCAGCACGACGCCTTCGCTGGCTTTGCCCACCGAGGAGACGGTAATCAATGACGGAGATAGTAATAACGGCCAAGACAGTGGACGAAGCAATCGAGCTCGCCCTAAAGGAGCTCGACGCCGAGCGCGCCGAGGTAGAAATAGACGTCGTTAGCCGAGGCAAGGCTGGCATACTCGGGATCGGCAGTGAGCCGGCCAAGGTGCGGGCGGTTCTTCTGGATGCTCCGTCCGACATTGTCACGACGACCACCGAGGTGCTCGACAAAGTTGTGTCGTTGCTCGGAGTTGACGTGGTCACCTCGCTGACCAACGCCGAGAAAGAAGACCTCGGCGGTCCAGCTTTCGACATCGAAGGTGACGACGCCGGGCTGCTCATCGGACGGCGAGGCGAAACCCTGAAGTCGCTCCAGTTCCTCGTCAAGTACATGGTCAGCCAGCGACTGGGCGTCAACGCCAACCTTCAGGTGGACGTCGAAGGCTACCAGGAGCGCAGGAACCAGGCTCTGGCCAACATGGCCCGTCGCGTGGCGCAGCGCGTACTGGATTCAGGGAACCCCATCAGCCTGGAGCCAATGCCAGCCAACGAACGGCGAATCGTTCACCTGACCCTCGCGGACCACGCACACGTCACCACGGAGAGCGCTGGCTCCGGCGTGGCCAGGCAGGTTGTGGTGCACCCCAAGTAGCCGCTTCAACCAAAGCGCGCCGACTTTCATTGACGACGCTGACCAGGTTCGAGATCGAGCGGGTGCAGAGTCATGTCGAGTCCCATCAAGCCCGATGTCGTAGTGGTGGGCAACGTCACCAAGGACTTGACCAAGGAAGGTTATGTCCTGGGAGGCGGGGTCTCTTACGCTGCGTTGACTGTCAAAGCGCTCGGATTGAATCCCGCGGTGGTCACGAGTTGCGGCATCGATGTGGATCCCTCGGCGCTCCTGCAGGGGATTCCGGCTCATGTTGTCCCTTCTAATTCGACCACGACCTTCGTTAACTCGTACCACGGCGGCCGTAGGCGTCAAGTGATCAAAGCTGTAGCCAACGTCATATTCGCGGCCGATGTCCCGGACGATTGGCGCGCGGCGCCGCTCGTGCTGCTGGCGCCGATCGCCCGCGAGATCGACGACTCCATCCTGGACGCGTTTCACTCGGCCACTGTCGCGGCGTCCATCCAGGGCTGGGTCAGAGATTGGGACGATCAAGGCAACGTCTTCTCGAAACCTTGGGACGGAGGGCGCGTGCTGGAGCGAATCGACGCCGTCCAGTTCTCCGACGATGACGACGTGCCGTCTGAGCAGATCGCCCAATGGAATGAGCGTTGCCCTGTACTCCTCAATACCCGTGGCTCCAAGGGCTGCCGGATATGGACCCGTGGGGCTTGGCGCGATCTGCCTGCCTTTTCGGCAAATGAAGTAGATCCGACCGGCGCGGGGGATGTGTTCTCGGCGGCGTACCTGGTAAGATTTCGAGAATCCGAAGACGAGCTGGACGCGGCCAGGTTTGCTGGCTGCGCAGCCAGCTTCTGCGTAGAACGCCAAGGCGTCGAAGGTATCCCAAACCGGGTCCAGATTGAGGCTCGACTCAGAAGGAAATGACATCCTCAAAGCCATCTGTTTCGACTGTGACAGCTTAGCGGCGTTCGTTCTGGCATCGGACGCAGCATGAATCGATGTTTCTCGGCATCATGATCCGATAGACTCGGCCCGACAACGACTCATCAGAACCGGAAGGCAGTTGACGGTGGAAAACAAACGCGTCACGTTGGCGCCTCTTGACCGGGTAGCGGTTGTTACACTGCGGTGGCAAGATGGCGACGGCCGAATCGACAACCCGATAGCTTTCGACATTGCCGACGTCTGCGCCGAAGTGAGACAGGACGACTCCGTTTGGGTTGTCGTCCTGACCGCTGACGGCGCCGAATTCTGTGGCGGGACCGATCCGGCCGCACTCCGTGCCGCCCAGACTGACGCCGCAGCGATCGAGACGCTCCGTGTGGCTGACGCTATCGCGGCCATAGAGAAGCCGGTTGTTTGCGCCATCAACGGCGACGCCGTCGACCAGGGTCTCGAGATTGCACTCGCATGCGACCTGCGTGTTGCGTCAACCGGGGCGACGCTCGGGATGACGCAACTCGAACGCGGTTCGATGCCTTGGGATGGTGGGACACAGCGCCTGCCAAGATTGATCGGCCGGAGCAGGGCAACCGAGATGCTGCTGACATCCAGGTTGGTGTCGGCGGACGAAGCCGAGAACATCGGGTTGGTCAACTCGGTTGTCGGGCCGTCACAACTCCAAGACAAGGCGATCGAACTCGCATCCGTCATCGCTTCTCACGGCCCAATTGCCCTCAGATACGTCAAAGAAGCAGTTCTGAACGGTCTCGATCTAACCGTGGAACAGGGCCTGAGTCTCGAGGCCGACCTCAGCTTTTTGCTGCAAAGCACCAAAGACAGGTCAGAAGGCCTGTCATCGTTCTTGGCGAGACGAAAGCCTGAATACAGTGGCGAATAGTGCGGACGGAGGACAGGTGACGGCTGACGAGACGACGGTTCTATATGCGAAGGACGGCCCCGTTGCCCGGATCGTCCTCAACCGTCCGAAACAGATCAACGCATTCAACGTGCAAATGCGCGACGACCTGTTTGCCGCTCTGGAAGCGGCCAAAGACGATCCCGACGTCAGGGCCGTCCTGATCTCAGGCGCCGGCGACAGAGGATTCTGCGCCGGAGCGGACCTCACGGAATTCGGATCCACACCCTCCCAGGCCATAGCCAGGCAGGTGCGTTGGGAGCGGGACCTCTGGGGCCTGTTCCTGACTTTCACAAAACCGCTTGTGGCCGCCCTCCATGGCTTCGTGATCGGTTCCGGTGTCGAGATCGCATGCCTCTGCGACATCAGGATCGCCTCCGAGAGCGCCACGTTCCGCATGCCGGAAACGGCGCTGGGAATGGTTCCGGCCGCCGGCGGCAGTCAGACTCTGCCCAGAGTCATGGGGCAGGGCGACGCGATGGAGATGCTGTTGGCCAACACGCGGGTTTCGGCGTCGGGGGCGATATCGACAGGACTCGTGCACGAGGTCGTGTCCGACGAAGATCTGGACGCGACGGCGATGGCCACGGCCAGCTACTTGGCCTCACGGCCTCCCGACGCGGTCGCGGCGATCAAACAGGCTGTTTTGACCGGCATGGACCTCCCAATCGCGCAAGGACTCGCACTGGAGCGCCGACTTGCGGCGCGATTGACGGCCGGAATGTCGGAAGGGTAGTGGAAACGAAGCCATATTGATGGTAGGCTATCGGGCGAATCTTCGACCAGGGGGCCCGTACTAGGAAATGAATATCACCGAGTTTCTCGCCATATCGGCCGCCATCGTTCCCGATCGACCGGCTATGGTGTTCGAAGACCGGACAACGACATTCGAACAGTTGCAGTCCCGTGTCAACAAACTTGCAAACGGCATGGCGGAACTTGGGGTCGGCGCGGGAGACCGGGTCGCGTTTCTCCACGTCAACACCGACCACTACGTCGAGGCATGCTTCGCCGCCGCGAAGCTGGACGCGGTGTTTGTTCCGCTCAACTTCCGCGCCCGCGGCGAAGAGCTTTCGTACATGATCAACGACTCCACGCCGAAAGTTCTGTTCCTAGGGCCCAGATACGCCGACCTCGTCAAGTCGTTCGCCGATGAAACCGAAAGCGTCGAGCACTACATCTGCATGGAGACCGAACTGGAAGGGTGGACGTCCTACGACGCCCTTTTGAACGAATCTTCCGACGAGGAAAGGTACCCCGAGGCGGGCGACGACGATCTGGCCGTAATCATGTTCACGGCCGGAACGACCGGATCCCCCAAGGGTGTAATGCTCTCCCATGAGAGCTTCTCGTCGTACATCCTCAGCAACGTTTCTCCGGCGGACCCTGATGTCGATGAACGGAATATCCTGACCGTGCCGCTCTATCACATCGCCGGAATGCAGGCGGTAGTGTCGGCCGTCTACGCTGGCCGGACGCTGATCATTCAGCGTCAGTTCGATGCGCTCGGCTGGATGCAGCTTGTCGAAGAGCACAAGGTCGACCGGGCGATGATGGTGCCGACCATGCTGAAACTCCTGATGGACCACGAAGAGTTCCATTCTCACGATCTGAACAGCCTCAAAGTCATCACCTACGGCGCGGCGCCGATGCCCATCCAAGTGATCAAACGAGCCATCGAGGAGCTGCCTAACGCTCACTTCATTAATGCGTTTGGACAGACCGAAACGGCTGCGACGATCACGATGCTGCCTCCCGAAGACCACATCTTGACTGGCACGCCCGAGGAGATAGACCGGAAACTCAAGCGTCTTTCCTCCATCGGAAAGCCGTTGGTGGACGTGGAAGTTCGGATCGTCGACGAGGACGGAGAGCAGTTGGACGTCGGCGAAACCGGTGAGATCGTCGCCAGCGGAGCCCGTCTGATGAAAGGTTACTGGCACATGGAAGCCGCCACCAAAGAGGCAATCCGCGGCGGATGGCTCTATACCGGAGACCTTGGGTACATGGACCCCGACGGCTACATCTTCCTCTCAGGGCGAGCAAAGGATTTCATCAAACGGGGCGGCGAGATGATATCGCCGGAAGAGGTGGAGCAGGTCCTGCAATCGCATCCAGCCATCGACGAGGCGGCGATCATCGGCATTCCCGATCTCGACTGGGGCGAGCGCGTCCGAGCCATCGTCGTGGCCAAACGAGGCCAAACGGTCGAGGAAGCCGAGATCATCGAGTACTGCCGCCAGCACCTGGCCAGCTACAAGAAACCCGAATCGGTGGTTTTGACGGACGAGCTCCCGCGAAATCCGCTTGGCAAGGTCTTGAAGCGAGTGCTCAGAGAGCAGTACGCGGAACCGATCGGCGCCGCAGACTAGCGCCTCTATCCTATGCCGAAACTCAACTTAGTCCGTCCGTCCTGAGTCCCGACGCATCGGGATCCCGGCTTTGTCGGGACCTGCCGAAGGACCCCGACGTGCCAAGTATCGCCACGCGACCAGCGAGCGCCGACAACATTAGCTGAAATTCCTTCACTGACTGCCCCCAGGAACTGTCCCGCGAGGGTGTGGCGGCGATCAGCCTTCCGGCGCCTCGATCTTGTCGAATCCGGCGTACGGCCTCAGCACCTCAGGGACGGCGACTGAGCCGTCTTCCTGCTGATAATTCTCAAGCACGGCGATCATGACTCGCGACAACGCCAGTCCCGATCCGTTCAGCGTATGCACGAACCTCGGCCTGGCCCCTTGCTCCGGACGATATCGAATCATAGCTCGACGGGCTTGGTAGTCGGTGCAGTTCGAGCAAGAACTGACCTCCAGCCATTCCTCCGCTCCCGGCGCCCACAACTCGATGTCGAAGGACTTAACCGCCGGGGCGGACATGTCGCCAGTGCACAGCTCCAGCACTCGATACGGGATCTCCAGCATCGCAGCGACACTCTCCGCGTCCGCGACCAGCTTCTGAAGCTCCTCGGTGGACGTTTCGGGTTCCACGAACTTGTACATCTCCACCTTCTCGAACTGGTGGACTCGCTTGATGCCCCGCGTGTCGCGGCCCGCGGAGAACTTCTCACGTCGCCAGCACGGCGTGTGAGCGACATAGTTCAAGGGCAGGGTCCCAGCGTCCAGGATTTCGTCCCTGTGCAGGCTGGTGATGCCGGCCTCTGCCGTCGGCAGCATCCAGAGATCGTCCTCTTCGTCGTGATACATCTCTTCTTGAAAATGAGGCAAGTGTCCGCTGGCGGTCATCGTGTCTCGGCCAACCATATACGGCAGATAGACCTCTGTGTAGCCGTGCTCTCTGCTGTGGAGGTTCAGCATCCACGTGATCAGCGCTCGTTGAAGCGCGGCGCCCTTTCCGTGGAGCACGAAGAACCGCGAGCCGGACAGCTTGACTCCGCGTTCGAAGTCGATGACGTTAAGCGATGGGCCTAGCTCCCAGTGCGGTTTCTGCTCGAAGCTCTGCTCGCGCGGTTCGCCAACGGAGCGGACCACGACGTTGGAGGACTCATCCAACCCCACGGGCGCGTCATCTTGCGGGATGTTGGGGATCGAAAGCAATATCTCGTTCAGTTGTTCGTCGAAGTCGCGCAGCGCCCCTTCAAGCTGCTTGATGCGGCCGCCTACCTGGCGCATCTCGTCGATCAGTTCCTGCGGTCGATCCTTGGAGCGACCGATCTCGCGGCTGACATCGTTTCGACGAGAGCGGAGTTCGTCCGCCTCGACGATGGCGGCGCGCCGTTGCCGGTCGAGGTCGAGAACCACGTCTAACGGCGCATCGTGACCGCGATTTTGCATGGCGGTGCGGACCAGATCGGTGTGGTCTCGAATGGTTTCTATGCTAATCAACGTTCACCTTCGTACCGGAGTAGATGTTTGTGGCTTGCGCCATGGCGTGTCAGGAGAGGATCTCTCGTAAACGCTGAGCGATGATCTGCTCGCCGTTTTCTTTGAGGGTCAGCATTCGGACGGCGAGCCCGTTGTCATCCTGGTGTTCTCGGACCCATATGCTCGGGTTCCCCGCTCGGAGTTCTTCGATGACGTCACCCGCTGTCTTGCCGACGACATCGGCGTCTATCTCTATGAACAGTCCTTCCGCCGGTCCATGGGCGGGGTAGTCGGACAGCGTTATGCCGCTCAAACCAGTGAGATCGGACCTGAGGGCCGAGATCCGCACCTCGTAGGCGGCGAAACGGTCCTCATGATTCATGGTCAGCCACTCGCGAAGCGCGCCGTAGACCGCGACGACCTCCTGGCGGTCCACCTTCATGGGACGTCCGAAGGAGCGGACAGAAGAGTCCTCGAATCCGATGAAGCTGTGCTTGCGCGCAACGTCCACGAGTTCTTTGCGGCCTGTGAGCACCCCGCTGGAGTTTACGGCCCCGAAGTATTTGGCGCCGTAAGCGACCAGGTCTGCGCCCATGTTTACGTACGCGCTAAGAAGGTCGGTCGGGTAAACTTGTCCGGCTGCATCGACGATGATCGGCACATCGTGAGCGTGGCCGATCTCGATGACGGTCTCGATCGGCAACGCGCCCGGCGTGCGGTCTCCCGGCGCCAGGTAGTGGATCGCGGCGGTGTTGGGGCCGATTGCCGCCTCGAGTTGGTCGACGGTAGTCCGGTCTTCATCGCCGATCTCTACTAGTTTGCCGCCCGGAATCGTCATGCATCGATCGTACTTGACCCGAAGCTGGCGTTGGATCAGTATTTCGCTTCGCATCCCTGTCGTATCCGGCATGCGCTCGATGTTGTCTTGATTGTCGCCCGAAATGATCGCGGCCGCTCCAACGGCCAAAGCCGCGGAGCATCCCGAGGTGACCAGAGCCGCTTCGACGCCAAGCATGTCAGCGATGCGGTGACCGACGCTGTCCATCAGTTCGCCGAGATTGACGTAGAACTCCTCGGAGTCGTCCATCAATGTGCGCACCGTCTCGGATGGTGTGCCGCCGCCGAGCAGCGTTCGATTGCCCTGCGCGTTCAGCACGGGTCTGACGTTCAACTCTTCGAAGATGCTGGCCATGGGCGCCTCCATTGGGCTGTCGGATTGCAGGATATTCTATGGCTACGGCTGAGCCTGCGCAACCCTCGGCGGACCAGACTCCCCGATCTGGGTTCGACATGCTGGAGGCGGGCTCGTCAGCATCAGCGTATAATTGCCAGGGGTCGCCTGACGGACGGCGGCAGTGTGCAGCAGGAGGGTTACGATGCCGGAGGGCCATTCGGTGGTGACGGAATACGCGGACGAACTGGTCCAAACCCCTCGGGCCCACCTAAGACTTGAACTCAAACAAGACGAAGACGGACTGTCGCTGGAGCATACTGGTCAGCTCCTCGCCAGATGTCACCTGAGCAGGGAGGGCATGGTGGCGGGAGGATTCTTGGCAAAAGCCCTTGGTGTGCCGATTCCTCCGATCGGAGAATCGGTGACCGCCCGGGTCTCGACAGGTGTGCTGTACCGTGCTCTGGGAATCTGTCAGTTGGACTTCGAAGAGGAATCTTCTTTCGTGCTCTTGGAGCGTCTGCTCGACGAAGCCGAGATGCAACGGGGCGCTCGAAGCGACGCCGAGTAGTCGTCTGCGTTGATTTGGCCTCCGGTTGGCTCTATAATCGTTGCGGATTTTGTGATGCACGCGAAGAGAGGTCGGAAGTTCTTTGCCTGTTGATTACGGTGCCCTCTCGCCCGGACAGACGATTTCACGGCACACATACGTCGTGGACGACGCCATGGTCGATCGCTACGTGGACGCAGTTCAAGACGAATCGCACATGGCAACGGAGCGCGAACTGGCGCCTCCGATGTCAATCGCGGCTCTGAGTCTGACAGGCGTGGTTCAAGACCTCCAAATCCCTGGCGGGACGCTTCACGTCGGCCAGGAGTTTCAGTTTTCGGGAGCGGTTTCGGTCGGCGCCACGCTTGAGTGCGTGGCCACGTTGAAGACGAACTCCATCCGCGGCGGTTGGAGGTTCATGGTGGTGGACTCGGTGGTTACGGAAGGGGGAAACCGGCTGGTGATGACCGGAAAGAGCACCATTACGCTTCCCGAAGACCTCGCTGGCGGCGGGGCTGGAAAGTGAATCAGGGCGATGCGCTCCCAAGCGTAGAGAAGTCCGTGACACAGGAGCGGGTCGAGCGCTATGCTGAAGCGTCCGGTGATTTCAACCCAATCCATGTTGATGACGAATTCGCCTCACAGTCCCAGTTTGGCGGCAGAATCGCCCATGGGATGATGATCGCGGCGACCATCTCGGAGATGATGACCACCGCGTTCGGACGAGCCTGGCTCGAATCGGGCCGGATGAAGATCAGGTTCCGCGCGCCGGTGTTCCCGGGCGAGCAGATTCGGACCGGCGGCACGGTGAAATCGGTTCGAGAACGAGACGAAGGCGTTGAGATTGCGTGTGCCGTCCAAGTGACCAAGGACAATGGCGAAACCGCCATCAGTGGAGACGCCGTCGTTACCGTGGAGGCCGGATAAACCGTCATGCGAGTGGATTGTTTTCAAGGGGCTGGGTTTGAAGACGAGGAGGGAACGTTTTGACCGCTGAACAGAATCTTGTCAGGATCGCCGTGGATGCCATGGGCGGCGACAACGCGCCTGCCGAGATCGTCAAAGGAGCGGTTGAGTTTGCCAGGACCGGAAGCGCCCAGATCATGCTGGTCGGAGACGAAGACGCATTAAACTCGGAACTAACCGGGCTCGACACCGACGGCCTGCCCGTCGCCGTCGTCCCGTCGGAAGGCGTCATCAGAGAAGGTGAGCCGCCGGCGTTGGCGTTGCGGCAGAAACCCAAAGCCTCCATAGTCGTCTCGACCGCGATGGTAAAACGGGAGCAGGCCGACGCAAGCGTTACCATGGGGTCCACCGGGGCGGCCATGGCGGCTGCGGCGGTTGTGCTTGGAATGACGAAAGGCGTGGAGCGTCCGGCGCTGGGGGGACCAATCCTCGGCACGGCGCCGAGAACCGTGATATTGGACGTTGGAACCAATGTAGATTGCAGGCCTCAACAGCTCGTCAGTTTCGCGGTGATCGGAGATGTCTTCGCCCGCCACTTTTGGAACATCGAAAAACCGCGCGTCGCCCTCCTGAGCGTTGGCGCCGAGGTCGGGAAAGGCAACCGGCAAGTTCGCGAGACAACTGAGTTATTGGAAAAGAGCGGCCTGAATTTCGTGGGCAACGTGGAAGCTCACGAGCTGGCCAAAGGAGCGGTCGACGTCGCCGTATGCGATGGATTCGTCGGCAACATCGTCATGAAGCTTACGGAGGGAATCGGGGATGCGATGGACGCGCGTCTCCGAGATCTGCTCGACGGCGCGCTGCCGCCTGAAGAGGTCAACCGCGTGACCGCTGGTTTCCACGAACTGACAAATGTGGTCGAGATGACCGGCGGAGGGCCGTTGTTCGGCGTGAACGGCGTAACCGTGGTCGGGCACGGCTCGGCGAAAGCCACCGCAGTGTATCGCGCCATCGGAGTGGCTAAGATCGCAGTCGAAACTGGGTACGTCCCTCAGATCAACCGAGACCTAGAGGCAGTCCACGCCAAACTCGATGCATAATCTGGACACACGGACGAAATGACGATAGATCCGCGTCAGGAGGAGTCTTGGTCAAGTCCGACATTGAAGGCAAATTCGCACTCGTAACCGGCGCTTCGAAAGGCATCGGCAGAGCTATCGCCCTGAGGTTGGCCGATGAAGGCGTCAACGTTGCGGTCAACTACAATCGGTCCGAGGACGCCGCCCACAAGGTGGTGGCCGATCTGGAGGCCGTGGGCGTCAAATCGTTCGCGGTCCACGGGGACGTCAGTCAAGTCGATCAAGTTCAAGCCATGGTTTCCAGTGTGCAAGACGCGTGGGGCAGAATCGACATCCTCGTAAACAACGCGGGCATCATAAGCGACGGACTGCTCGTGCGTATGTCCGACACTGCTTGGGATGACGTCATGGGGACCAACCTGAACGGCACATTCCATTGCACCCGCGCAGTGTTGCGTCAGATGATCCGCCAACGCTGGGGACGGATCATCAACATCGGATCGGTCGTAGGAATCAGAGGGAATATCGGACAGGTCAACTACTCTGCATCCAAGGCGGCGATCATCGGCTTCACCAAAGCGCTGGCTAAGGAAGTGGCGACCCGAAACATCACGGTCAACACCGTGACACCCGGATACATCAGCACCGACACCGTGGACGTGCTTCCCCAAGAAACCAAAGACCGCATCATGACGTGGATACCGCAGGGACACTTCGGAGAAGTGGACGACGTGGCGCACTTGGTCGCCTACATCGCCAGCGAGCGAGCAAAATACCTGACCGGCCAGATCGTCAGCATCGACGGCGGGATGGCCATCTAGGCGGCTGCAAGTGTCATTCGAAGGTAAGGTTGTGCTGGTTACGGGCGCCTCCAGGGGCATCGGGCGTGCGGTGGCGCTGGAGTTCGCGCGCCGTGGCGCCGACATCGCCTTCAACTATCTGCGAAACCACAGAGCCGCCTCCGCAACCCAGGCAGACATCGAAGCCCTTGGCGTTCGATGTCTGAAACTCAGAGCCCACTTGGGAGACGCTGAGAAGATCCGCGACCTGTTCGCACGCGTGGAGCAGGAATTCGGCCGGCTCGATATCCTGGTGAACAACGCCGCCACCGGCGTCCAGCGCACAGCCTCCGAACTGGAGGAGAAGCACTGGGACTGGACCATGGGGGTGAACGCCAAGGCGCCCTGGCTGTGTTCCGTGGAAGCTGCTCGCTTGATGCGTGACGGCGGCCACATCGTAAATCTCACCAGCGAAGGGTCTCGGCGCGTGCTGCCGTATTACTTTTCCGTCGGCACGTCGAAAGCGGCGCTTGAAGCGATCACGAGGTACCTGGCGATCGAATTGGCCGCGAAAAACATCTCGGTCAACGCGGTGTCGGGAGGCTACATCGAGACGGGCGCACTTGACCACTTTCCGACGAAGGAACAGATGCTCGAGGCGGGCCGGGACACCCCGGTCGGCCGAATGGTTACCGTCGAGGACATCGCCGGAGTCGTCGCATTCCTTTGCACCCCCGGGGCAAACATGATTCGCGGCCAGGTGATTCTCGTCGATGGGGGCGTGACGCTGAAGGCCGAATAGGGCGCCGAGGTAGGCTCGGTCCAATAAAGACCGAGCCACCAGTCACCGAGTGTCGCCGATGCACCGGCGGTTTGCGGCCAAGTGCAAAAACCTACATCAGACCTGATCTTCCGAACATCACGTTATGACCACATCGACCTGGTCATCGGCGACCAGGGTCGTTCCGGGCTCGGAATGAGATTTCCGAACCAACGCCAGCGCGATGCGGCGGTCAGATCCGTCTTCGTTGAAGCTCGACGTGACAACGCCAACGCTTCGCTCGCTCGACGCCAGAGAGGCGCCAACGGGGATGGTTGCGTCAGAGTCCCACGTGAGTGACACGAGGCGCCGCTGCACTTTGTCATAGGCGTTCAGCCGGGCGACGACCTCCTGACCGATGTAGCAGCCCTTGTTGAAGCTGACGTGTTCGAGCAGCCCAGCCTCCAGCGGATTGTACTCCTCGGTCAACTCGGCGCCAAATGTCGGGATGAGGTTTTCGATCCGCAGCAGTTCCGCCGCCGCAGGATCGACGGTCGAGACGCCGATGGCGGCGAAGCGTTCGCGAACCTCAGCCTCGGTTGTGCGGCCCGTGACTATGTCGTAAGCACTCACTCCCAAAGAATCTGTTCGGACCACGGTCACGCCGTCCAAGGTTTGGCAGACGCCATTGTTGAACAAGTCCCAATTGCCGCAGTCCATGGCCAACGCCGCGTCGACAGCGCTGGCCGACTTCGGACCGACGACGCTGATGGTTGCGGTCTCTTCGGTGATGTCCTGAACTTCGACGTCTTCCGTAAACGTGTAGAAGTCGATCCACTCGGCCACCTTGTGCTGGTTGCCGCGCCCTGTGAGCACGAGTAGATGATCTCCGCGGTGCAGGACGGTCAGTAAATCGATCACGCGGCCCTTGTTGGTTGTGAGCACGGTTCCCGCGCCGAGTCCAACAGTCAAGCCACGGAGGTCGTTGGTGGAGAGTCGATCCAACAGATCGATCGCGTCGTCTCCGGTGATCTTGAGTCGGCCTACGGCGGACCTATCGACGAGCGCGGTTTGTTCGGTTAGAACCCGGAACTGCGTTGAAAGGACATCGTCAACATCGCGCGAGATCGGAACTGCTTTGGGGGACGCCATCGTCGCCTCCTGTCAGAACGCAAAGCGCCGCGACGTCATGCGCGGCATTGCGTTGAAGCACTGGGTTCTGGATGTTGCGGTCCGGGCTAGACGCTAAACGACGTGCCGCATCCGCAGGTTGTCTTGGCGTTGGGGTTGTTGAAAACGAACCCTTTGCCGTTGAGCCCGCCCGAGTACTCCAGCGTGGTGCCGGCAAGGAACACGTACGATTTGCGGTCCACGAAGAGTTTCACGCCATGGTCTTCAATGACCTTGTCGTTCTCACTAGGCTCGGCGGCCAGATCCAGCACATAGGTGAGGCCGGAGCAACCGCCGCCTTTGACGCCGACCCTCAGGTGTGCGTCCGGGTCGCCGGCTTGTTGGGCGAACACGCGGACGTGATCCGCTGCCTGTTCCGAGATGCTGATGGTTAACGGTTCGGGCTTTACTCTTGCCATTACACTCAACCGTCCTTGAAATTGAGGGACCGTTCGGAACGTCCCCAATTCATTCTACAGAATGTGTCAACCTTCTGCGCTCTGAAACAGAGTCCTGACGCGAACTGACATGCCGAGACTGATTTCGTGCTTGGACCGCATCGGATTGCCCAGGTTCGCTACACCAGCGGCTGTGATAGCCTGAGTTGATGCGACACTGGACGGACTTGGGAAGTCGTGCATGTTTGTCAACGTACACAGGCAAGGCTGAAGGGCGGCGCCACTTTGGCCCACGCGCCTCGGTAATGACGTGAACCGAGCTCGGTGGCTTGGCCGCATGCCCTACGCGGCGCTTTTCTTGCGGCCGGGTTTCATCTTGCCCTTCTTGATCTTGATATTGAGCGAGAACGCTGGCTGCGTATCGCGCATGTGTCCGCACTGCAAGCATTCTTCGTAACGGCCATAGTGATCGGCACGCTCGTGCACGTCGCCGTTGCATCTTGGGCATGCCCGAAAGAGCAATGTCATGATTGCTTCCACCTTTCATCCTGCGATAGAGAAGTGATCATTGGCTTGGCGCCAACCGCCTGCCGCCGGGGCCATGTATCTCGTATCCGAACACTGCTAGGTCGCGCACCGTAGATTGATGCAGTTCGCGCAGTTCAGCATTCCATGGACTGGTCGTGGCACAAGGCAGTGGTCAGGTGTTGTGATCGCAAGTAAGGTATCATGCTATATGCGGTTTGTCAACTTTGCAATGCTTTTTGTGCATAAAAGAAGATAGGTACAGATCAGGGCTATATCGAGTGCGTCCGACGCATTGATGAGGATATCCCCGGATACGATTGACTCAACATGGGCGTGCAAAATATACTCTGTGGAAGAGTATTCGATGCTCGTCCTGTCTACATCCGTCGAACGGTGGGGGAGACCGACATCTCCCGTGGCGAGTTCGTTTACGATTTCGTCACCGCCAAAACAGATCATGCTGATGGGATGCCCCCCACGGGGCCGGCCGATCTGAACCCGCGTGGTGTAGACCGAGGTTATTGTGGTCGATTTCGATGGCAAAGTGGTGATAATTACCGGCGGCGCGCTCGGAATGGGGCGGGCTGCCGCTCACGAGTTCGCCAAGAGCGGCGCCGCGGTTGTCGTCGCCGATATTGACGACGAAGCCGGTGAGCGCAACGTTCGACGCATGCACGACGAGAGCCAGAACGGTCTCTTCGTGCGCGCCGACGTCAGCGACGCTTGCGATTGCAGGGGCGTGGTCGAAGCGGCCGTCGCAGCCTTCGGCGGCGTGGACATCCTGTTCAACAACGCTGGGATCCAGCCGCCCGACTCCTACCTGAACGTTGAAGACACTTCAGAGGAGACATGGGACCGGATCACCGGCGTAAATCTCAAAGCCCATTTCTTGATGTCCAAGTACACGATCCCCGAGATGCGAAAACGCGGCGGAGGCGTGATAATCAACAACGCCAGCGTCCAGGGCTTGCAGTCGCAGCCGCTGGTGCCGGCTTACGCGGCCAGCAAAGGCGGCGTGCTGTCGCTGACTCGCCAGATGGCGCTGGATTACGCTTCCGAAGGCATTCGCGTCGTGGCCATCTGTCCGGGAACCATCGACACTGAGATGGTGAGGACAGTCGCGGCCCAGGAGGGGGGCGACATCGCCCAAACGCTCGCGCGGTACGGCGCCGGCCATCCGATTGGCAGGATAGGGCAGGGCGGCGACATTGCGGCGCTCGTGCTGTTTTTGGCCAGCGACGCCGCATCCTTTATGACCGGGACCCACGTGGTCATCGACGGCGGCTTGATGGCCATGGGAGCATGGGCGGGCGGCGCCGGCGCGGCGACCGAAGACGATTGATCCGGTGGCCACACTTTTGAATGCTCTTTGGAGACGTGTCCATGACAATTTTGACCAACGGGAACGACGTCTCGGTGCTCGTGGACGGGTTGGATCACCCCGAAGGCGTCGCGTGGGGCCAGGATGGATTCGCATACGCGGGCGGCGAGGCGGGACAGATCTACCGGATCGACATCGAGCTCGGCCAGGCGGTTCAATTCGCTCAAGCGCCCAACGGGTTCATACTCGGCATGGCGATCGATGCCGACAACAACATTTACGCATGCGACACTGGCAGCCACAGCGTGCTCCGAATAACCCAGGGTGGCGCGGTTTCCACGTACTCCCGAGGCGCGTCCGACGCGCCTTTCCACTTCCCTAACTATCCGGCATTCGACAGCCAAGGCAACCTGTTCGTCGCGTCGTCTGGCGATTGGAACGCGAGCAACGGTAGAGTTTTCAAGGTAAGGGCCGGAGGCGAAGCCGAAATTTGGAGCGATGAGTTGGCGGATTTTCCGAACGGCCTTTGCATGGGTCCGGACGAGAACCATCTGTACGTCGCCATGAGCTTGAATCCGCCCAGGGTGATTCGGATCAACATCCAAGGCGATGGCGGCCCCGGAGAAATCGAAACTGTAGCCAATCTCCCACAGACAGTCCCGGACGGTCTGGCATTCGATACCAACGGGAACTTGTACATCTCTTGCTACCGACCCGATCGGATCTACCGGTTGTCGCCGACCGGGAATCTCGAGGTGTTGGCCGAAGACTACGAAGGCACCCTGATCGCCGCCCCAACCAACATCGCGTTTTGCGGACCAGATAGAGACATCCTGGTGTCGGCAAACCTGGGACGCTGGCACCTCACTCGATACGAAGCGGGCGTCAGAGGGATGCGTCTACACCATCCCCGAGTGGGTTGATTGGTTACTCAACAGCCGTGGCCTGTCGTGGTCGTGGTATCCGGGCCGCCGGCGGCTGGCAAAACAACAGTAGCCCAAGCCATGGGTCAAGCGCTCGGATTTCCCGTGCTATCGAAAGACGACATCAAAGAAACCTTGATGGACAACCTTGCGTGGACCGACAGGGCGTCTTCGATGGCCCTCGGCAAAGCCGCCATCGATTTGTTGTTCAGGTGGATCGCGGTCGAGATTGCCGCAAAGCGCTCTCTGATAGCGGAGATGAATTTTCACGCTCACCTTGACCCTCCGAAGTTCGTTGCCCTCCGCAAACGCATGCCGTGCCGCTTCGTGCAGGTGCATTGCACGGCGCCAAAGGACGTTCTGATCGAACGCTATCAAACGCGGGCCGCGTCAGGCGCGAGGCACCCCGGGCACTTCGACGATGCGACCGAAGTTCAAGGTTCGATCGTGGAGCGCCTCGACCAAGGCGAATGGGCTCCGTTGCAAATTGCCGGGCCGCTCATTCATGGTGACCCAGCCGTCTGGGATTTCGACCGCATCCTCAGCGAACTCAGAACGGCCATTGACCGTCCGGAGGATTGACGGCGTCTGTACTCGGAACTCCATCGCCGAGTTGCTAGCGCGGCGTAACCAGAATCCGAAAGATGTCTTTGTCAGGCGAGATCATCCGCGGAAAGCCTATCTCGATAACCTGATCCAGTCTTATTACGTCGGACACCAACGGCAAGGTCTTCATCTGGCCGGCTGCGATCAACCTGACTGCCTCCTCGACATCCTCCTGTCCATACGCCAACGAGCCCGCCATCCGCACCTCGGCGGCTACCAGACTGTTGAAGTCGAACCGCGGCGTCGACGTGTAGATTGCCACGAGCAAAACCAGCCCGCCTCGCCGCACCGACCCGACCGCCAACTCCGGTGTTGTGGCGGCGCCCGCCGCGTCGATGACGATATCGGGGCCGATGCCTTCGGTCAGTTCGGCAAGCGTGTCTCGCGCGTCTTGGGCATCGGGGTTGACGACCGCGTCAGCTCCGAGCTCCGCCGCAAGATCAAGGCTCATCTGTCGTGTATCGACCGCGAAGACCTCGGCCCCTTGGGCTTTCAGCGCTTGCAGGGCCAACAGGCCGACTGTCCCAGCGCCTATGACCGCGACTCGATCGCCAGCGCTGGCGGCGGAGCGCCGAACCGCGTGGACGGCAACCGACGCGGGCTCAACCAAGGCCGCTTCCTTGCTCGATACATTGGCTGGAAGGACCACGGTTTGCTCCGCAGGCCACACCACGCTGTCGGCCAAACCGCCGTCGATGGCGAATCCGATCGCGGCCATCGACGGGCACTGAGAGGTCTCGCCCAGCCGGCACCACCTGCAAGTACGGCAAGTCAGAACGCCATTCAAAACGACACGATCTCCCACCTTCGGGTCGGTCACTCCGTGTCCCAACTCAGCCACCGTCGCTACGACCTCGTGACCGGTTGTCAGCGGCATCTTCCGGCCGGTAACCGGATTCGGCGAGTCGCTGGATATGAACACGGGGCCGTAGAGGTACTCTTCGATGTCGGTGGCGCAGATGCCGCAGTATTCGATGTCGAGCTTTACCTGCCCGGGTCCAGGCTTCGGTTCAGGGACGGTCTCGAGCCGGAGGTCTTTGTTTCCGTGATACACCAAGGCTTTCATTTTCGCCCTCCTGCCGAAGTGATGCTGCTGCGCCGAGTGTATGGAGCGCCGCCAAGGCCTGTCAATGTGACCCGCGCCGATACGATGTCCGGGAGGCCGGGCGATGGTCGAGTTTCTATGCTGGGTCTAAATTCGCCTACGAACCGTTCCAACGCGTCGTGTGTCCACTCGCCGCAAGTCAGAGTCACGGTCGGAAATCGAAAACCCGCTGTCTGCTAGGGTTGCGTTTTGAGACGAGAGGGGATATATTTGGCGTGCGAATTCGCCCAGGGCGTTTGCGTGTGTCGTTTGCCGTATGTCCAGGCACGAATCACATGCATCGTGTGGGCGCCGCCGAGTTGATCGCATGTCGAATCATGCGGAAGGAGAAAAGCGTCGATGTTAGATTCGGATCGCATCGGGGAAGTTGTCCTCGACGTAAAAGATCTTCGCACCTACTTTGTCACGAGGTGGGGCGTCGTAAAAGCAGTTGACGGCGTGAGCTTCCAAGTTCGACGCGGCGAAACGCTAGGCGTTGTTGGCGAATCGGGATGTGGCAAGTCGGTCACCTCGCTTTCCATTATGCGGCTGGTTCCTTCTCCTCCAGGCCATATTGTGGGTGGGCAGGTGCTTTTGGAAGGCGACGACATCCTTGAGCTCGACGACGGCGAAATGGAAGAAATCAGGGGCAGTCGCATCGGCATGGTGCTTCAGGACCCGATGACCGCTCTCAACCCGGTGTTCGACATTGAAGACCAGGTCGGAGAGGCGCTCAAGATTCACAAAAACATGTCTGGCGAAGGATTGAAGGCCAACGTCATCGAAATGCTTCGTAAAGTCCGAATTCCGGCGCCCGAGGTGCGGATCAAGGACTTTCCTCACCAGCTCTCGGGCGGCATGAGACAGCGCGTGGTCGGCGCCATCGGCATCTCCTGCGACCCCGCGGTGCTTATCGCCGACGAGCCCACCACTTCGCTCGACGCCACGATTCAAGCTCAGTATTTGCGTCTCCTCCGGGAGCTCCAGGAACAGACCGGCGTTGGCATCATTTTCATAACGCACGACTTCGGCATCGTCGCCAAGATGTGCGACCGGGTTGCGGTCATGTACGCCGGAAAGATCGTCGAGCAGGGAGACGTTCGGCAGATATTCAACAAACCGGCTCATCCATACACCGAGGCGCTGATTCAATCAGTGCCGAAAATGGAAGAGAAAGCAGAGCGGTTGTATTCGATTCCCGGACAACCGCCCGCGTTGTGGGCTTTGGACCAGAGTTGCGCCTTCGCCGACCGTTGTCGGTACGCGTTCGACCGGTGCACCGCCGAGTATCCGGATATGTTCGAGCTCGAACATGGGCAGCTTGCTGCCTGTTGGCTCAGAGAAAAAGACAAAGTGGCCACTGCCTGAGCGGCTTACTCTGGAATGAGGTGATTGATGACTAGTAGCGATGGGACGCTTCTAAGCGTTCGGGGTCTTAAGAAGCACTTCCCCGTCGGGACGGGCTTCCTCACCAGGAACAAGTCCATGCTCAAAGCTGTGGACGGTGTTGACTTCGATATCGAGCCGGGCAAGACCTACGGTCTGGTCGGTGAATCGGGTTGCGGCAAAACGACCACGGCGAAAATGATCCTGCTTCTGGAGGAGCCGACGGACGGTACGTTCTCGTTCGAGGGCAACGACGCTTTGACGATGGACAGAGATGGCCGAAAGAACTACAAGTCCAAAGTACAAGCCGTTTTCCAGGATCCTTGGGCGTCACTCAATCCCAGAATGCGCGTCGGCGGCATTATCGGGGAGCCGCTCGAAGTCAACAGCACCCTGACGAAACAGGAGATCAAGACCAGAGTCGGCGGCCTTCTTGAAGAAGTGGGTTTGGCGGCCTATCAGTCGAACCTGTTTCCCCACGAATTCAGCGGCGGCCAGCGCCAGCGCATTGGCGTCGCACGCTCCCTGGCGCTCAACCCGAGCCTGATCGTGCTCGACGAGCCCGTGTCCGCCCTGGACGTCTCCATTCGAGCCCAGATCATGAACCTGCTCGAAGACCTTCAAGACGAGCACAACCTGACCTACCTGTTGATCGCACACCACCTCGCAACAGTTCGCTACATGTGTGACAAAGTGGGAGTCATGTACCTGGGCCGGCTTGTCGAGGAAGCCGATACGGAAGAGCTTTTCGATAATCCTCTCCACCCGTACACACGGGCGTTGATGTCCGCTGCCTTGCCGTCGCACCCGGATATCGAGAGGGAGGAAATCATTCTGACCGGAGAGGTTCCTTCTCCTGTCAACCCGCCCGAGGGTTGCCACTTCCATCCACGGTGCCCGTCTCGGTTCGAGCCATGCGCCGATGCGGAACCGGTCGAAATCGAGCCGACGCCGGGCCATCGGGTCGTGTGCCACCTGTACTAGCGATTTCTTGAGATCGGGCAGAAGCGAAACGACGCTCTCTGCGAAATACAAGCAAAAGAAACGCCGCCGTGGACGAAACGTCCCGGCGGCGTTGTCGTTGTTGATGATCTATGGACGGGAGGTACGGGCGCGGTTGTCTCGATTCGGTTTACCAGATGTCACGCGTTGATCGACACAAAGAGAAAGGCAGGGCGTGCGTTCACTCCCTGCCTTTCTGGCCAACTGTATACTCGAGTCGGGACATCTCAGCCGCGAGGGCCCGGCGAGGTGAACTGCGCTTTTCGTATCACGCCGGATTTACAGTGAACACGCCCACCTTGTCATCGTTGCATAGTATGTCGAAGGCGCCGGAGTTGCCCGGGTTGAAATCGTAAAACACCCTGGCCCCCGATTCGAACTCTAGGTCGACCGAGGTTGCAGTGGCGACGAATGCACCTCCGGCATTATTGATCTCAAGCCCGGATATTACATAGTGGACTTCCTCCTGTTCGCCAACCACTTCCAGCGAACCAGTAGAGCCCTGGGCGAGTTCTGTAGGGAGCTGAATGGCTATGCGGACGCGTTGCCCCATTGTGACGGTGATGTCGCCTGGATCGGCAGTGCATCCGGCATCTGATGTCGCCAGGTCTACCCGAAACTGCTCGAATGCAGTGACGGGCGAGCGATGAAATTCGGTGGATTCACCTTCAGGCCTCGCCGATCCTCGATCACCCGATTTCACCCCACATCCCATCGCGGCCAGAACCAGTATGGCGATCGCGACTGGGATGAACCGCACGATAGTCGCGACTGCTCGCGATGAGGTCGCTGGTGTATTCATGTCAATCAACCTCGCAATGTGAGGACCACATCGTGTGACGACGGCGCGGATACGGCGCCGTGCCCCGCAGTCGGCGCGTTGCCTGGGCGCGTGCACACTTCCGACGCGGTCGGCCGCCGATGCGATAATCCCTGCCGATCAGTTCAGTTGTCTCAATCGCGGATCGAGCCGGTCCCTCAACCAGTCACCCGTAAAGTTCAGGGACATCACCACCAGGAATATGCAGACGCCCGGGAAGAATGCGATCCACCACGCGTCGTTGATGAACGGCCGTCCGTCGTTTACCATCGCGCCCCATGCTGGGGTGGGCGGCGGTATGCCGGCGCCCAGGAAACTCAGAATCGCCTCAGTGAGGATGAGCTGCCCGACCCGAAGCGTGGCGATGACGATCACTGTGTTTATGGTGCCCGGCAGAATGTGCCAGATTAGAATTCGGAACGTGGAGGCCCCGGCCACTCTGGCGAGAGCGACATAGTCGCGCTCCTTGAGAGTCAGTGTCTCACCCCGGACATTGCGGACGAACGGGGTCCAAGACAGCAACGCCAACAAGATCAGTAGGATGGTCATCGTCTGACCGAGGGCGATCACCACCACGATGGCGACCAAAATGAACGGGAGCCCAAGCCATACGTCGGTGATGCGCATGATGATCTCGTCGAGCCAGCCGCCGAAATAGCCAGCGACCAATCCCATGCTCACGCCGACCAACAGGCCGCTGGTCAGCGATATGGCGGTCACGGTGAGCGACACCTGGGCGCCTTTTATTATGCGGCTCAACAGATCCCGCCCGATGTTGTCTCCACCCAGAATATGATCCCACGAGGGAAAATGGACCTTGGGTTTCAGGTCTATTGCCAAGAACGCCTCTTCGACCGCTTCCTGGGTGTCGAGGCCGGTGGGGTCGAGTCCGTACTTGATCGCCGCTTCCTCGATCCCCAGGTTGAGTGGATCAGGGAAAGCGAGTGGGTCGGACGCGTCCTTGACGTTCAGGACGACGGGATCGTACCAGACAGGGGGGATGTTCCGGTTGTCGGGGATGGCTACGAACGGGCTATGTGGCGCCAGTAAGTCCGCGAATATGCCGGTGAAGACCAACAAGCCGAGAACCAATACAGGAATGATGGGCCATCGCCTGAGGACAAACCATATCTGCCCAACGGTGCCTCTTTCGGCGCCGATGTTTCGAGCCAGGTCAGCGGTGATATCTGCTTGAGCCATTGATTTATGCCACCTACGCGTACCGGATTCGCGGGTCAATATAGGCGTACAAGACATCGGTCACGAAGTTGAAAAATACATACATGGCCGTGAACACCAACACGGTTCCCACCATGATAGGGAAGTCGTTGTTGTTAATAGCATCGAACGCCAGCCTGCCGAGCCCTGGGATTGAGAAGATCGTTTCGGTCACGACCGCGCCCGTGATGAAGCCGGTCAGCAACAAGCTCGAAAACGTAAGCGGGGCGATGAGGCCGTTCCGGAAGCCATGCTTCCATATCACCGCGTTGTTGGAGACCCCTTTGGCCCGTGCCAGCTTGATGAACTCGGAATCGAGTATCTCCAGCATGGAGGAGCGCACGAGACGCAGGTACGTTGCGGCCGCAATCCACCCAAGGGTGACGGTTGGCATGACGTAGTGCTTCCATGAGAACGATCCTTCGCCAAGGGTGCCTGTCGGCAGCCACCGAAGCTGGACTGAGAATATCAGGATCAACATGATGCCCACCCAAAACACGGGCAGAGCTTGGCCGAAGAGGGCGAACGCTCTCGCCAGGTAATCCCAGACAGTGCCGCGTTTGACGGCGGACAGCACGCCCAGCGGGATCCCGATGACCGTGGCGAATACGTAAGACAAGAAGCCCACCTTGAGCGTGGGCGGAAGGCGCTTCTTGATCTTGCTCAATACATCTTTGCGGTCCAGCAGACTGTCCTGCCAGTCTCCCTTCACGATGCGGCCAAGCCAGACCGCGTATTGCCAGATGATCGGTTTGTCGAGGCCCAGCTCCACGCCCAGAGCGTCCCAGCGCTCTTGCGTTATGCCGTATCCGCCCTCTTGCGCATACAAGAACCTGGGGTCGCCCGCTATTCTGGACAGGAAGAAAGTGATCAACGTGGCCCCGATGAGTGCGGAGATCGCGAAGAAAAATCTTCTGATCAAGAACTGCCGCATGACCTTATGTGCCTCCAAATAAAATCGGGCCGAGTCGGTCGCGCACTTCTGGCGCCGCGAAACCGGAGGTTAACGCGCGAATTACGTGCTGAACATGGAAGTTCGTCTACACGAACCATCTGTCGTTCACGTTCTGGTCGAAAAGATCGCAAATCAGATGTTGACGATACTACACCCTGAGGCAACGCGCAACATCGAGCGAAACAATGGCCGACGATTCCATGTCGCGTTTGTGTCACACGACATGCCCCCACATGACGAGATTCCTCGCCCCATGGGGGCATGCCTTAACATTTCGCGGTGTCCGACCGTGTTACTTCAGTTTTACAGTCCTGATGTTGTTGATGGCGAATAGGTTGCCATTCGCCATGGGCCTCATGTCCCACGTGCCGCCGACGAACGCGTCGGGGTCGATGGCGGGCCACAGCGGCCGCTCGAAGATGCCGACGCACAATGCCTCGCGGGCATTGCTCTCGAAGAAGCTGGCGGACATCGCCTCGCGTTTGGCTTTGTCGGGCTCTCCGGCCATCTTGGTGTAGCTCTCGCTGGCCCACGGGATCTCCATGCCAACGCCGTAACCGCCGGCGCTGATGGAGCTCATTACGAACCCATGCGCCCAGTCATACGGGAAGTTGGACTTGTTCTCGTCGCCGCAACCCGTGAACGGGGTGTTGGTGGTTCGGGCGACCAAACCCGGCCGGTAGACCGAGTAGGCGGTCTTGATTAGGTTGACCTTGACGCCCAAATGCTGCTGCCAGGCAGCGCCGACGGACTCGCCGATCTCAGCGCCAAGTTCTCCCGTGCCGACCCACAGATCCATCTCGAAGCCGTCGGCGTAGCCTGCCTCATCAAGCATGCCCTTGGCTTTGTCGAAGTCGGTGCCCCAGTCCCAGGCCGTGTCATGCGCGGGGCTGTTGCTCGAGTTATAGGGCTGATAGTTGACAAACCCCAACCCACCCAACAAGTTCTCTAGCAGCTCTTCGCGCTGGATGGACCAGGCGAAGGCGTTGCGCACGAGCCTCGAACTGACCATCGACGGGGTGTTTGCGTCGAAGTCGCCGCCGCCCTCAAACGGGTCGCCGACGTGGGGCTTACTGGTGTCGCGGTCGCGCTCCAACTCGGCGCCGGTCAACGCCCCGAACTTCTCCCAGTAGTTGCCGGTCATGGAGATGTTGTCGATCGTATTGAACTCGGCCTTCTTCATGGCCGCAAAGCCCTTGCCGATCAGCTCAGGCAAATCTTTCAGTCCTACCTGGGCTACCTGAGCCTCGCCGGTCTCGAGCATCGCGCGGCGAGAAGCGCCCTCGGGTATCTCGAACCAGCGAGCATTCTCGACGAACGGGCCCCAACCCTCGGAAGTGCCCCAGTAGTCAGCGAAAGCATGTCCGACGATGGATTTGTCCTGTTCCCACTCATCGTTTTCAAAGGCGCCCACACCAATCAAGGCATCCTGCGTGGCTTCGACGCCTAACTCATCGAAAACGTTCTTCGACATGATGCCAGCGGTCTGCCAGAACCGGCTGAACCGGTGGAGGACCCCGCGGCTGTCGTAGTTGCGGTAGTGGAGCCTAACCGTGTACGCGTCGAGCGCCTCCATGCTGGCGATCAACGGAGCGAAGTCGCCAGCCTGTCCGTGAATGGACTCGGGGTTGGTGACCGAGTTGGCGTCGTTGTACGAATACTCGACATCGGCCGCGGTCATCTCCCCCCAGCCCTGATGGAACTGGACACCCTGACGAAGGGTGAAGTCGCCGAACTCCAAGCTGGGGTCCAACTCAAACGAAAGGGCCAGCATGGGCTCGGTCGTAACTGTTCCCTCCGGCGTGAGCTTGGAGTTGAACAACACGTCCGTGATGCCGCTCATATAGATGTGCTCGGCGCAGCCGGCAGAGCAGAACCTGGGCAACCCGCCAGGCGTGTTGGTGTCAGCCACAGCGATCGTGAGAGTGCCTGACGGCTTCGGACCGCTCGGCGCCGAAGGCGCCGCAGAAGTCGTCGGAGCCCGCGTGGGCGCGGCTACCGGCGCTGATGTGGATGGAGCAGGCGCAGATGCCGCCGGTGCGACTTGCGCGACTGGCGCAGGCGCAGCCGGAGCAGCCGCCTGCGGCGCAGCCGGAGCGGCAGCCTCTTCCGCAGAACAGGCCAGCGCCAATATGGGCGCCAAAGCGACGGTGAGTCCTATCAACAGCTTCATGTTGGCTAGTTTGGACCACATAGGCTTGAACCTCCTCGTGTCTTTGTGATGACTATGGCCTACTTTAGACCTTACCGAAAACCTGCACATTTTTTACCACACCCGCCCTATTCAGTCAAGACCTTGGCGCCCAATGTAGACCGATTTCTGAGACAGTAGAAGTGCAATAAACGCTAACATGCTTAAAAAGGTTCAAAGAGAAATCGGACGTGAAATGGAAGATACCGTAAAGGCGGTCATAGTGATAGAATGCGAACATTCGAGACACAGGCATGACCCAAGCACGGAGGCATATGATGGCAGACTTCGAAGGGATACTCCCGGCGATTATCACGCCAATGGGCGAGGATGGCAGATTCAACGAAGCCGCATTCAGAGAGGTGGTGGAGTTCAACATTCAGGCTGGCGTTAACGGATTCTGGGTGGCCGGCGGAACCGGCGAGAGCGTGCTCTTGGACGACGACGAGAACATGCAGATCGCCAACGCAGCCGCGGATCAGAACCGGGGTCGCACGAAAATGATCATGCACGTTGGAGCGGCGACGACTCTGCGCGCGGCAAAACTGGCGGAAAATGCGGGCAAAGCCGGCGTCGAAGCCATATGCTGCGTACCTCCGTTCTTCTATCGACAACCGGATGAATCGATCGTTCAGCACTACAAGACAGTCGCGGCAGCCGCGAACCTGCCTTTGTTCGTCTACAACCTGCCCGGCTCCACGGGTGTGGAGATCACGCCCGAGCTGATGCAAAAGATCCAGGACGGCGTGCCGCAACTCCAGGGGCTTAAGCATTCCGCGATGAACCAGGGTTTCGTCCGATCATTCGCGGATATGGGATTGGACGTTCTGATTGGCAACAGTACGCAGATGCTCGCGGCGATGACCAACGGCGCGACTGGATGCGTCGACGGTCCTCCGAACATCGCCCCCGAGTTCTGGGTGGCGATTCGGGACGCATACAACGCCGGTGACATTCCCGCAGCCGAAGCCGCACAGCAGCACGCCGCAAAACTCACCGGGATCGTGCGAGAATTTGGCATGCACCCCACGATCAAGGCGCTGATCAGCGAGCGCCTGGGCATCGACTGCGGCGACCCGCGGTTGCCAACGCAGCCGTTGTCGCCTGAGAACAGGGCGGAAGTCATCCGGCAGGCCGAAGCGCTTGGCGTGACTAAGCTCGCCGTTGCGCAATCAGACGACTAAGATCGATTTTGAAGGTGTGTAGTTCAAAAGGGGGCGCTCCAGGCGCCCCCTTTTGATTGTCGCAGAGGATCGTGCCGCTTCGGCTTTCGCTGCTATAATTCCTCGACGGACCTTGCGCGAGATCGGCACGGAGGAATACGTTTGGAATACTGGATTGCCCTGGCTATCCGCAGTGGGATTGGCGTGATTTTTGGGATACTGTTCGGATTCGTTGGATTGATGATCACGTTCGCCGTTGTGCCTGGTTATTACACGCCGCCGCTGTGGATGCTGGTTTTGACCACCGCGCTCGGTGCCAGCATCGCGGGTTTCCTCGCGTTCTACAAACCCGACGTGCCCTGGCGAATCGCCGCCAGAGGGTTCGCTCTGGCCCTCATCGGAGGGTTCATCGGAGGCTGGATAGGTTATTGGTACGCCCAGACGTTCTATCCCGACGGGGTCAGGAACGTGATGCTGGTGGCGAGATCGGTAAAGTCTCCGGCGATTACACCGTTCATCAGTTCAGCTGCGATTGGCAGCACGGGCGTCGGCGCCGTCTATTACGCTATTCGGGCGTGGCGGTATCACGAGGTCTGAAGCGCCACTTAATGCGCGCGCATCGACCTTCGGCGTTCGGCGCTTGATCGGAACTCGGTCGGGCGTTCTGTTTTCGCGACTCTCGCGATTGTCGGCGGCTGAGTTGACAGCCACCGGCGCCTTCCACTGAACGGGAGACTTGAGTCTTGGCATCGACAAACCCGGGAGATCGTTCGCTGTTTCGCCGAATGGCGCTGCAGGCACGGCCCTACTGGAGCCACATCTCCGCCCTCCTGCTGTTGCGAATGTTCGGCGTGCCTCTTGCGCTGCTGACTCCGCTTCCGCTCAAGATCGCCGTGGACAGCGTCGTGGGGTCGGACCCGATACCTGGTTTTGTGGCGCCGATCGTTCCCTCGGCCTTGTCCGAAAGCAATCTACGTTTGCTGGCTTTCGCGGCAGGTCTGCAGGTGGCCATCGTCCTGCTGGCGCAACTGCAAGAACTGGTCAGCAATGCGCTTCGTGCGATTGCGGGACAGGGGTTGGTCAAAGAGTTCCGATCGATGCTCTTCGCCCACCTTCAGAAACTGTCGCTCCTTTATCATGACACGCAAGGTCTGTCCGACTCCGTCTACCGTGTACAACAGGACGCCCCTGCGATTCGAGAGATCGCCATCAACAGTGTGATCCCGACTCTGGCGTCCGCGGTCACTTTAGCCTCCATGGTGTTCGTCATCGTTCGCATCGATTGGCAACTCGCCGTGGTTGCCATGGCGGTGTCTCCCATACTGTTCGCGTTCGCCCGGTACTACAACAGCAGGATGCGCGGCCGGTACCGGGAGGCGCGCCGAACTGAGAGCGACTCCATCCGAGTGGTGCAGGAAGCGTTTGGCGCGTTCAGGGTGGTCAAGGCGTTCGGACGCGAAACAGGAGAGCAGGCGAGATTCGAAGAGCACGCCGATGTCGGCGTGAGAATGCGCGTTCGGCTGGGCGTCGCAGAAGGGGTCTTCGGCCTGCTTGTGAATCTGACCATCGCGCTGGGCACGGCGTTGGTGCTGTACGTTGGCGTTCGAAACGTCCTCAACGGCGTGTTGTCATTGGGCGACCTCTTGGTCGTGCTGGCCTACATCGCGCAACTCTACGCCCCGCTCAGGACGATAAGCCGCCAAACAGCGACGCTTCAGGCGTCGTTGGTGAGCATGGAGCGCGCGTTCGATCTCCTGGATGAGGCGCCCGACGTGTTCGACCCGGCGAATCCGGTTCCCCTGCCAAGGGCAAAGGGAGTCGTCGAGTTCCGCAACGTCTCGTTCGCCTACGGTGAAGGCCAAGCAGTGTTGGATGACGTGTCTTTCAGAGTCGAAGCTGGAACGAGGCTCGGCGTGTCTGGTCACACGGGCGCCGGAAAGACCACGGTCGCCAGTCTGCTCCCGCGCTTCTACGATCCGACGGCCGGAGTCGTATTAATCGACGGCGTGGACACTCGCGACTACGCGCTGGCTGACTTGCGGGCGCAATTCGCCATCGTGTTGCAGGACCCGGTTCTATTTTCGAGCAGCATCGCCGAAAACATCGCCTACGGCCTGCCGGGGGCGTCGCAAACGGAAATCGAAGCTGCGGCGCGTGCGGCCAACATCCACGAGTTTGTCAGCGGGTTGCGCGATGGATACGATACCCTGGTCGGCGAACGAGGAATGCGGCTCTCCGGCGGCGAGCGGCAACGGGTCGCGCTGGCGCGGGCGTTCCTCAAGGACGCGCCGATACTGATCCTTGACGAGCCAACCAGTGCAGTCGACACGCAGACCGAGGCCGGAATCATGGAGACGATGGAGCGACTGATGGTAGGTCGCACCACGTTCATGATCGCGCACCGACTCAGTACGCTGGACTACTGCAACGCTCGGATGGAGATCGAAGACGGGGTCGTGGTCAGCGCGAGCGGAGACGTCGAAATGCGAGGACTGGCCGCCACGTCGGATTAGGTTCGCCGGTCCGATGGGCGCCATGCGCCGCCAACCCAGGACCGCGCTCGTGATGTCACCACAAGCACATTAAGGGGGAACGAAATATGCCGAAACACGGCGCAGTTGTCGGGGATGTGGAGATCGTCTCTTTATCGGACGGACACCTGGAGTTCGAAACCGGTAGCTTCTTCCCCAACGTGCCGGCCGAAGCATGGTCGGATTATCGAAACGGCCTTACGCCAGAAGGGCGCATTCTTATGAATGTCGGCTCTTTCGTGGTTCGATCCGATGAGCAGACGGTGCTGATCGACACAGGTCTGGGGACGGGCGACCATGGCCTCGAACACTCATCGTCTGGGAAGCTCATAAAGGACATAGCGTCCGTGGGGATCACGACAGGCGAGATCGACCTTGTGGTGTTGACGCATCTCCATTTAGACCATATAGGCTGGAACTTGATCCGGGACGATGACGTATACCGTCCGACGTTCTCGAATGCGAAATACTACGTCCCCAAAGCCGACTGGGACTTGTTCACGTCACCTGCCGGGTTGCGGCGGTTCACCACCATCAAGCATCAGGTGGCTCCGCTGGAGCCGCTGGGGATTATGGAGTTCATCGAGGGCAGGCAGCAGATCACGGAGACGCTCTCGGCATGGCCGACACCGGGTCACACGCCAGGCCACACCAGCTTCCTCGTGTCGTCCGCCGGCGAGAACGCGGTGATCCTTGGCGATGCGGCCCATGTTCCGGCGCAAGCCCACCACGTCGAATGGAGCCCAGCGCCTGACCGAGACCCCGCTCTGTCTCATGCGAGTCGCCGAGAGCTGTTCGACTGGGCCGAGCGAGAGAACGCGGTAGTCGCCTCCGGTCATTTCCCCAAGCCCGGTTTCGGCCGATTCGAGTTGGCCGACGGCCGACGGGTGTGGCGCCCGATGTAACCCGGTTCGAGATACCGAGCGTCGCGTGAGTTGTGGCCGCGCGAACCCATTGACCACCTCGTACCATTAGTGGGATATTCAATCAAAGGGTTGTTGCGGATGCCCTCTAGTCATCCTGCCTGTCCCAGCCTGCTCCGACAGGACTCGCTCACCGAACAACGCGAAACTCATCGCTCTGCGACGCATGGTCGCCTCGATGGGCATATGCGCCTGCCTGCTCAGGCAGCGCACGCGGACGCTCGTTCGCTTGTCGTACGAAAGTGCTAGCTGCGTTCATCTGGCAGGCCGATGTTCGGCGGCGGCGTACATGGTTAAATGAAGTCATGGAATGGACGAACACAAGCAGGTTTCACCGCTCGCCGACGTTGATGGACACGGTCCGGTCAAACCGAGGCATTGTATGATGAACGTACGCCGTCTCGAGAAGAGCAGCACCGACAAGGTGATTGCCGGCGTTGCCGGAGGTTTAGGCGAGTACCTGAACGTTGATCCTGTTGTTGTACGCATTGCTTGGGTCGTGCTCTGCTTCATAACGTTCGGCGTAGCGCTGATTTTGTACATCGCGATGGCCATCATCATGCCGGGACAGCGGACGCCGATCGCCGAGCGTGGGGCGCCCGTGGCCGAATACGACGAATATCAGGTCGAGGACGGCGACGAATCCGCGATGACGCTAAACGCACGGCGTGATCGACGCCGCAACGCCGTTGCAATCGGGCTGATCGTAATCGGCGGATTCGCGCTGGCATCCAACTTTGGTCTGCTGTCGTTCCTCAACTGGAGCCTGCTGTGGCCGGTCGTCATCATCGCTCTGGGCGGTTTCCTGCTTCTGGCCCGAACCCGAGGCCGATAGGGAATGGACGAGAACGCTACCCCGTCCGACGGTGACCGCCAAGACTCGCCGCTCGATCCGGAAGCTCGCAAGCCGCCGGAACAAGCCGCCATACCACCCGAGGGCGGGCGCCGAGGTCCCTCGTTCGAATCGGAAGCGAGCCAACATTCGGCGGAGAGCAGGGCTCCGTCCGATGGCGATCTCGAGGACCCTTCGCTCGATCCCGAGGAGGGTCCGCTCGAAGATAATGCCACACCATCTGAGAGCGATTCCGAAGACCCCTCGCTCGCGTCCCGGAAGTCGAACCGCAAGCCGACGAGCACCTCGCTCAGTCAGAGGGTGGTGATCGCTATCCGCCTGATCAGACAGGCGACGAGGGTCGGAACGGCCGGCGTCGCCGCCGAGTGCCGTTCTTTGCGATTCTTCTCATCGTTGTCGGCGCTGTGTTCCTCATGCATACGACCGATGTGCTGCCGTGGTCGATTTGGTTGGAGATGTGGCGGTTCTGGCCTGTCTTGCTAATCGCTATAGGCGTGAACCTGATAGTTGCTTCACGCGCGCCGATTGTGGCCGCCGCCCTGGTCCTCGCGATATTCGCGGGGTCCGTGGGCGCAGCCTACGCTATGACTGAGAGCGGCGGAGGCGGCCATCTCGTCTCCACGTTCAGCGAATCGTTGTCGGATGTCGAGCGAGCCGATCTGGAAATCAGTTTCGGAGCGGGGACTTTGGAACTGACCTCGCTTCCGGCGGGATCGCCGTCTCTCGTCGAGGCCAGTTTCTTTGGCAGACGCGCGGAGACGACCGTCAGCAGGTCGGGCAATAAAGCCAACATCGGATTCGCGATGGACCGATGGGGCCTCTTCCATGGTGCAACCGACGTCCTCTGGGAAGTCGCCATGTCCGAATCGACTCGTTTGACGCTCGACGTCGAGGGCGGGGCCGCGAAAATGGTGCTTGACCTTCGACGACTCCAGGTGTCCAACCTGGATATCAACGTCGGGGCCGCCGAGGTGAGAGTCGTGCTTCCTGAAGCCGCCGGCATAGTCGACGTGGATCTTGGCGGGGGCGCCGCCTCCATAAATGTTGTGGTGCCCGACGGCGTGGCCGCGAGGATAGTGAAGTCTTCTGGGTTCAGCATCGTGGACATCGACACTTCCAGGTTCCCGAAGTTCGGAGATGTGTATGAGTCGCCCGGCTACGCCGCCGCGGAGAACCGCGTCGATCTGACCATCAACATCGGAGCCGCGCAGGTGACTGTCCGGTAGGTTACGCGAACCGCATCGGACCCAATGTCATGCCGTTCGGCCGGACCGCAACTCACGGCCACGGGGTTGTCGGGGCAGTCCCGTCCACCATACAATGCTACTCGCTTGGAGTCAGGCATCGTGGGCGGAGGAGCAGATGTTTTCGATAGACCTTTCCGGTAAGAACGCCGTCGTCTTCGGCGTCGCCAACCAGCGCAGCATCGCATGGGCGATTGCACAGGCCCTTGACCGCGCGGGCGCCAAGTTGGTGCTTGCCTACCAGAACGAACGCGTTTCGAAAAGCGTGGAGAAGTTGGCCGCCACGCTTTCGACCCCGGCGATGACCATCGAGTGCGACGTCAGCGCCGACGAGAACGTCGAATCGATGTTCGCGCGCATCCAAGGCGAGCTCGGTCACGTCGAGGCCGTGGTGCATTCGATAGCCTTCGCCAATCGAGACGACCTGGGCGGCGGCTTCGTCGATACGGGCAGGGAAGGCTTCCGACTGGCGTTGGACATCAGCGCATACTCACTGGTGCCCATAACGAGGTATGCGGCCCCTCTCATGGTGGAGAATGGCGGCGCCGTGCTGACCATGTCGTTTCTAGCGTCGGAGCGGGTCTTTCCCGGCTACAACGTGATGGGGACCGCCAAGGCGGCCCTGGAAAACGAGGTGCGGCAGCTCGCGTCGGACCTTGGCGGCGACAATATCCGCGTCAACGCTATATCGGCGGGACCGCTGGACACTCTGTCGTCCAGGGTCATCAGCGGATACCGGGACATGAAGCGAATCCACGCGGAGCGCTCGCCGATGGGGCGTAACATCACCCTCGACGAAGTAGCGAACACCGCTCTGTTTCTGTGCAGCGGCATGTCCAGCGGCATCACCGGCGAGGTCATCCACGTCGACACTGGTTATCACATAATGGGGATCTGAGCCATGAACTGGGCCGAGACGATTGCGAGCTGTCTCAAGGACGCGGGCGTGTCGCTTGTCGCCTACGTCCCTGACATCAGCATCTACCAGGTGACCCGCCTGCTGGAAAGCGACGACTACTTCCATGTCGTGTCCGCGACCAGGGAGGAAGAGGCCATCGGGATCGCCGCGGGCGCCTACTCGACAGGCAGAAATGCCGCCGTTTTCATGCAGTCCAGCGGCATGGGCAACTGTGTCAACGCCCTCGCGAGCCTGTGCATCCCCTCCCGCATCCCGATACCCATGTTCATCAACATGCGCGGCGAGGTCGGCGAGTTCAACATCGCTCAGGTCGCCATGGGGCGGGCGGTGCGGCCAGTGCTGGACTCGCTGGGCGTCACACACCATACGCTGGACACGGTGGATCGACTGGAACTGCGCGTGAGCGGCGCACTGAAGCTCTGCTATTCGTCGCGACAGCCGCTGGCTCTTTGCATGACCCCTCTGCTGCATGGAGGGAAGATTGCTTAGGTTCAACGCGACGAAGATGCTGCTCAGGCACATGGGAGATCTCCCAGTAGTCGCCAACCTGGGTCCCACGACCGATGAGCTGTGGCACGCGGGCCATCGAGATCGCAACTTCTACACCTACGGCTCGATGGGCCTTTGCTCTTCGATTGCACTCGGCATCGCGCTGTCGACGGACGAGAAAGTCGTCTCGCTTGACGGAGACGGTTCGCTGCTGATGAACATGGGAACGATCGGCACGATTGGGCGCGAGAAGCCCGGCAATCTGATCGTTATCGTCTGGGACAACGAGCAATGGGCTCAGACTGGAAATCAACCCAGCCACACGGCATACGAGACCGACCTCGAACAGGTGGCCCACGGCTGCGGCATCGCCCAGACGGCCACGGTCGACAACGAGGAAGAGCTGCAATTAGTGTTCCTCCAGGCGCTGGAAGAGGACGGTCCCTGGTTCATCGTTGCCAAGATCGAAGAAGACGAGTACCTCCCAGTCGCTCCGATCGAGCCTGAGATGACTGTGTACCGCTTCAGAAAAAGCTTCGGCGCGTAGAGCTCTCGGTTCAAGCCGGTCCCGCCGTTTGCTGGACCGCGTCGGACGCCCCGGACGTCACTGCCGCGTCAGTCGGCTCCCGCAATGCTCGCATGAGCGCCCCTGCGAGGAGGATGGCGATCACGCCCGTGCCCGACAACGCCTTGATCGCGAATGCAGGGCTGGTCGCTTCCGCGATGGCGCCGATGATCAGCGCGCCGATCGGACCCGCGCCGATTGCAAGCGACACCACGCCCAACGCACGGCCGCGCATCCCATCGCTGGCGGCCAACACCACGATCGTCCCCTGCATCGTGCCGAAGCCTGACGCGCCGAATCCCAATCCGATGAGCACCGGCAACGATATCGCGTAGGTGCTCGATGTGGCGAACACAAACGCCATAACCAGGCCGATGAACGAGCCGCCAACGAACACTCGGCCGTGATGCTTGACGGCGCCGAACGACGCAATCGCGATAGCGCCGAATATGGCGCCCAAACCGTCCGCGCCCATGAGCAGGCCGATCAATCCGTCCCCGACGCCCAGGGTCTCGCGCGCAATGACAGGGATCATCTGGACGTACGGGAACAGCAGCAGGTTCATCAAGATCGTCACGACGACCGTGGCGAGTATCAGGTTGTTCGACTTAACGTAGGCGAAGCCTTCAGCCAGATTGCGCGCGATGCCGCTGGTTTCGGAAGCGACGTGACGACGTGGAGGGAGCCGGACGATCCACACCAACGTGATCGCAACCGCGTAAAAACAGCAAGCGACGGCGTATCCGGTGGACAACCCGGATATGGCGATCAGGCCGCCTGCAAGTGTCGGGCCCGCCATTCGGCTTCCGTGCATCCCGACGGAATCCAAAGCCATGGCGTTAGTGACCCCGCCCCTTGGGAAAAGATCGTGCGTGATGGATCTCCGCGACGGCATGTCGAAAGCCCAAGCCATCCCCGTCATCATTGCTGTCGCGTAAGCGTGCCACAGAGCCACCTGGCCGGACAGCAAAAGCGCCAACATTGCCAGAGAGGCTGCCAAAGTCGCCGATTGCGTACCGAGCAAGAGACGTCGTCGGTCCACCCGATCGGCCAAGACGCCGCCGATGGCGCCGAACGCCAGCAACGGCGCCATCGCAAAAAAACCAACGAGTGCAACTCGAAACGGCGACCCGGTCAGATCGAGTACGAGCAGACTTAGAAGAGTTAACTGCATCCACCGGGTGAGGTACGCGCAGAAATTGGCTGGCCAGAGCAGCCGGAATACGCCATTGCGGAAGGCGTCGAACGTTTGCGGACCGCGGGCAGGTCTGGGACGCAATGATGAAAGGTGTGCCATGAAACGTGTGTCGTCATTCTAACGAGGAGACGGGCGCAGTTAAAGGTGTCCCAGGGACACTAGTCGGTCCGCATTCGGGTCAACGTCTACGCATCCGAAGCGTTGTGTGGACTCGACGATCGAAGGGCGCCCGTCATGCCCTGACCGTGTGGGGCGATGAACGATTCTGTCTCGCGACCCCGCTGCCATCGTTTCGTCTAGGCTGCGGGTTCGAGGCTCTAGAAATAGGGCGATGCTTGGCGCCGTCGATTTAACCTTAGCTGAGAAATCCCACCTCGGTGAGGCAACCGTCAAGGGATGGCAGAGAGCAGCACCGTTTCGAGCGTCGTGTTGGGGACCCACCCTTGAAGCTCCGGCGCAGCAATCGATATCCGAGCCCAGGCGTCTCGCACTTCGAGCAACTCGGTCTCGGCGCCGGCGTGGATCTCGAACTCGGTCGCGTATTGGACGCCGGGCCCGCTATGGACCTGCACCGATTCGTCCAGTATCACGGCCGTCGAGTCCAACTCGGCGTCGATCCGGGACCGTCCCGCCATCGTCAGCGCGGTGAACGCCAGCAGCACTGACGCGCCAACAGCGACGCTCACGGCGATGCGTCTCGACCGGCCGACGGGTCCGATCGTCGCGGCCGCTACGCCGCCCATAACCGCTGCCCACAGCGCCAGGGCCGTCGCCGCGAGCTCGTTCGCTGACAACTCGGGCAACGCTCCAGCCAGATCCGCCAGAGCCCCACGGGAACCGGTGGACTCCATTAGATCGACGGTCTGTGTCCTGACCAGATCCAGGTTGGCGGTCAGGTCTTCGTCCCGAGGCGACAGCCTTTTGGCTCGCAGGTAATTCAGAATTGCGCGGCCGATATCGCCCTGCTTGTGGTACGTGTTGCCCAAGTTGTAGTAAATCGAGGCGTCCTCGTACCCCAGGGCGGAAAGCCGCTCGTACGATCTTGCAGCCTCGGCATATGCGCCGTCGTCGTACAATCCGTTCGCGGCTGCAAATGCGTCGAGGTCTCCCGGAGCATCGGCTGCTGCCGTTGTGGCGTCGACGAATGCGACGAACAGCATGACGAGCAGCAGCGCGACAGCGGCCTTCATCGATTCAGTTCCCAGTCCAGTTCGTGGATCAGTCGCTCGGCATCGTCCAGGACGTTTCCGGCTGGATCCACGGTGATGCCGGGTGCGTAGCGACCAGCTTCGCTTTGCTCGAGCAGCGCATCCAGGTCGGATATCAGAGGGACGCTGACGTCCGCCTGTGTCAGTGACGCGGCTACAGCCTGTCGCGTCAGACCCGCCGGCGACCGGCCGAACACTGCTCCCAGATACTCGGTGAGGATCCTTCCGGATGCCTGATGCGGGTCCTCGCCGCGTTCGCGGGACATAAGCACTTCGTTCAACGCGGATTCGCTCGCGGATGCCACGTCGCCGTCAGCGGTCTGCCGAATGTGCAGTCGTCGCCGATGTCGCCAGGCCAGTGCGGCGATCATGCCCAATGCCGGCGCCGCCCACCCAGCCCAGTAAAGGTGCCGCGATGTCAGCGGCGGTTCCGGGGTGGCCAGTCGGTCTGGCGCAACCTTGACGTGCCGGATGTCGGCTGCGGTCCGAAACACCTGACTCTGAACGGATTGGGACGCCGCTCCGGCGTCCAGCGAAGCAGGGTCAGGAGACACGAAAATCGGAATCGATTGCGTTGAGACCGTCCGGTACATTTTGGCTCGTGGGTCGAAGAAGGCGTAGTCGATCGCGGAGATGGATAGACTGCCCGCGACCTTGGGCACCAGGATGCGTTCGTACGTTCGAACCCCTTTCAGCTGTCCCGACTCCACGTAGGTGGCGCTGTCGGAGCTGTTCTCAAATGCACGCCAGTCGTCCATCTCCGGCCAAACAGGGTCCGGCAGCAGGTCCAGGTTGCCCGTTCCGGAGACCTGAACGGTCAGGGTGACGGGTTCGCCGACGTTGACGGCGCTCACGTCAACAGAAGCCTCTATCGCGAAATCGCCGACTCCGCCGGCGAACGACGGAGGGGCATCCGTGGGCAGCGGTTGAACCTCCACGGTAACCGACCCTGAATTGTATTGGGGGCGGCCTCCGCTGAAGAACGTATTCGCGGCGTTCATCTCAGCCGGCTGGATCGTGATGGAGCCCAGAACTGTCGGAAACAGGATCGTTCTGAATTCAGTAACTCTGTACCTCAGGCCTTCCCTGGATTCAGAATACTCTCGGCGGCGGGCGGCTTGCGCATTCCAGAACCCCCAGAACACAGGGGGGGAATACGTCCGGCGGCCGAGAGCGAAGGATGCGGTGGATGCGTAAGACTTCACTATGTATGCGACTTGTTCGCCCAGGTACGGGTTGTCGTTGTCGACTTCAGCTTCGATGAAGAACTCCTGGCCGGCCAGGCTCGACGGTTGCTGGGGGCTGGTTCCGGGGCCGCGCAACCCCGTGCCTTGCGTAACTGTGACCTCGATGGGGTCGGTCTCGTATGGCGTGCCTCCGAGCAGCACCTGGACCGGTGGTATCGTGACCGTGCCGGGACGCAATGGACGGAGCCGAAAGCTGAAGCTGAATTCAGCGGAGAGCTGGCCGTTTCTGAGTGTCTGGGTCGAGGCCGTGGTCCGCCCAAGAAGTTGCACGCCGTCGATGATCGGCAACGTGGGCACCGGTATGTTGGTCTCGCCCGCAACCGAGATGGTGAGTGTGACGACGTCGTCCGTGGTCACGGCGTCATCGTCCACGCTGGCGGCAACGATCGGCGTCTGCGCCGAAGCTTCCCGGGCAAACGGGGACACGACGAGAAACACGACGATCATGACCACGATGGCCCTTACCAACGAATTGACGCCCACACTACCAGTCCTTCTCCGGCGGTTCGCCCTGGGTCATTGAGATCTGCTGCAAGTTGCTCTGCAACATTTCCGTGCCTTCTCCGAGTGCTTCCAGTAAGATGCGGGCTTGCTCCTCCGTGAGCTCTGTAACGACCTGCTCGGGTCGGGAGATCGCGGTGTTGATGTCCTCGGATTGGTCAGATTCGGATTGGTCGCCCGGGGCTGGTGGGGACTCTACCGGAGACCCGCTCCCCGCTTGCGGGTCGTCGGCATCGTCTTCTTCCTCTTCGTCCGGTCCCTGGGCGTCCTCATTCTCCTGGTCTCCGGGCTGTTCCGGTTCCTGTTCCTGGGCTTGCAGTCGAGACAAAGCCAACTCCAGATTGTATTTGGCATCCACGTCATCCGGGTCCAGTCGCAGGGCTTTTTTGAATGATTCGATGGCCTCTGTGTAGCGTTCCGTCATGAAGAACGTGTTTCCGAGATTGTACTCGGTTTCCTGATTAAAGGTCTGGTCTGGCTGTTGTAACGTTATCTCGTACTCATCTTGGGCGTCCTCCAATTCACCTTTGCGATACAGGGCGTTCCCGGCGTTGAGCAACGGTTCTTGACTGCTGGGCATTTCCTGCTGAGCGCGCATGTACTCGTCCAGCGCGGCGTCGTAGTTCGATTTGGCGAATTGTTCGTTCCCGAGGTTGTTCAGGAGTGGCCCCGCCCGTTCAGGGAGTGGTCCGGGTCCTCCGGCCAATGGCGCTTCGGGACCGCAGGCGACAACTCCCGCTAGTGCGACGACCACCAATACGACCTTGTAGCAGATCACGAGATGCGCCTTTCTCCGCGTCGACTGAACAGTGCATATGATCCGGTCCGGTCCGGAACCAACTCGAATGCGACGAGTGCGGTGAGCGCTATAAGGAGGAATATCTGAAACCGCTCGATCCGGGTGGTCTCGATCTCACTTTCGATAGTCCCTTTCTCTAGACTGGCGATCTCTCTGGCAATGGCGGCAGCGGCGCTGCGGTCGCCGACCGTGCGGAAGTAGAAGCCGTCACCGGCATCGGCGATCTGCCGCAAAATCTCCTCGTTGAGACTAGACAAGACGGTCTGGCCGTCGCGGTTGCTCTTGTAGCGTGTGGCGCCGTTAGATGTGCCAGGCTCCGGAATGGGCCCGCCCTGGGGCGTGCCCATTCCGACGGTGTGTACTTTGATCCCGTCAGCCGCTGCCTCGGCGGCGGCGGCGATCGGATCCCCTTCTTGATCCTCGCCATCGGTGATCACGATGACCGCCTTCTGGCCGGGACGTTGGTCGTCGAAGCCGCGGACGGCCACACGAATCGCGTCGGATAAGACAGTGCCCTGGCGCGAAATCATGCCGGGGTCGGCATCCTGGACGAATCCCCTCGCCGTGGCGAAATCGAAGGTAAGAGGGAATTGCACGAATGCGGCGCCTGAGAACACGACCAGACCGAGTTCGTCCCCATCCAGTCGCTGCATGATCTCGGCTATCTCCAACTTGGCCCTCTCAAGGCGATTGGGTTTGATATCCTCGGCCAACATACTCATCGATATGTCCAGGGCGATCATCACCTGGGAACCTTGTTGCTCCACTGTCGCAACCTGTGAGCCCCACACGGGCCGGGCCATCGCCACGACGATCAGAGCCAACGCCATCAGCCACAGCCCGACCTTGACGCGGCGACCCGTATAGTTGATCGTCGAGGACAAGCGGGCGACCAACCTCGGATTGCCGATCTTCGTCAGATCGTCACGCCGCCGGCGAGCAGCCCACAGCACCGCGATGATGGAAACAGGCAAGATTGCCGCCAGGAATAAAAGCTCCGGTCGGACAAAGCTCATCGCAAATCTCTGCTCAGATCGGTGGTCTCCGATCCGTCACAAACGGATGATTGACTCATGGAATGCTCCTGAAACGTGTGCTTCGAGCGAGCAGCTCCAATAGGAGCAGAATCGACGCGGGCAACAAGAACCATACGGCGAGTTCGCGGTATTTCGTGAATCGGCGTATGTCGATCTCTGACTTTTCCAGCTCGTTTATTTCGTCGTAGATCGAATGCAGACCCTCGGTATCGGACGCCGTATAGTACTTGCCTCCGGTGACATCTGCGATATGCCGCAAGGTCTCTTCATCCAACTCATAGCGTCCGACAACCATGCGGTTTCCGAGGAAGCCTCTCCATTGCGTCCCGCTCAACTCAGGTCGACCCATGCCAATTGTGTAGACCCTGACGCCAATGGCCTTGGCGGCTGAGGCTGCCGTCAACGGATCGACGACGCCTTTGTTGTTGACACCGTCGGTAAGAAGAATGACGACCCTTGACTCCGCCTCGGAGTCCTTGAGCATGTTGGCCGCGGCGCCCAAGCCCATGCCAATGGCGGTGCCGTCTTCAAGACCCATCTCGGCGCCGAGTTCCACGTCCTCAAGCAGATACTCCAGCACCCGGTGGTCGATGGTTGGAGGGCTGCTGACGAACGCATTAGCGGCGAAAACCACCAGGCCGACGCGGTCGTATTTACGCTCTTCGATGAAATCGGTGATAACCTCTTTCGCAGCCTCGAGCCGATCCAGGGGGACGAAGTCCTCGGCCGTCATGCTTCCCGAAATGTCCAGCGCCAAGACGATGTCCACGCCCTCGCCCGTCACGATCTCTTTTGCCTGACCGGTTTGAGGTCTCGCCACGGCGACGATCACCAGTGCGATAGCCAGCCAACGCAACACTGGCAGAAACGGCCTCAAGCCTACCTTCCAGGGCTGCTCGCCAGCCCGAGCCAGGGAGTTGTCGGAAAATCTTAGCCCAGCCGGTCGAGACAACCCTCGGTCGATTCTGGGCAAAACGGCGAAGGCGATCACTATCGGCAACAGAGCAAGCGCCCACGGTGTGGCAAAGTGCAAGTTCATGCGGAGGCCGCCTTTGCGGGTTCCAAGCCCGTCGGCTCAACGATTGGCGCCGGACGGAGGGCTTCGATGGCCGCGCGGGTCGCGTCAACGGCTTCCTCAGACGTGGCCGTCATCGGAGTCAACTCTGTAAATTTGACGATGTCGCAAGTCCGGAGTATCGAGAGTGCGCCTTGCCAGGGGCCCGATGGGACGTCCGATGAACTGACGGCCCGCGCTGTTTCAGTCGTTGTCAGGTCCGGCGCCGGCACGTCGTATTCGCCCAGCAGATACATCCGGACCGTGTCTGAGATGAGCGTGAAGTGTACCTTGAAACGCCCGTGAGTCAGGAGGTCGAGCGCCTCGATTTGGTCCAGTTGGTCCATGGCAATCTCGAACGGGGTTCGGGTGTCCACCGGACCTGATTGCAACACGGGATCCGGACCCAACCGACGCCACAGGAGGACAGCACCGAGAATCAGCAGAGCGACGGCCACGGCGCCGCCGACACCCCACGGCCAAAGGGAAGGGACCGCGATACTGGACTGAGGTTTGATGTCTCGCAACTCTTCATCGCCGGCTTGCAATACTGAATTGACGCGCACCGTAAACGGTTGAACCGTCCGCGACACTATCTGTCCGTCGGGTTGTCGAAAGCTGACGGACACCTCAGGGGTAAGGTAGTCGCCGGTCTGAAACAGGGCCATCTCGTACATCTGCGCGGTGGTCAATGTGCCGTCAAGATTGGCAACGGCAGGCAACGGGGTTTGGCTCCGGATTTCAAAAGCTTCCCATTCGTCGGGCAGGCTGGGGAACACCACGTGGTACCCGTCCGGGTGGTCTGCCGAGATCGTGAGGACGAACGGATCGCCGACCGTTAGATCGACGCTGTCGATCGTCCAGGCGACCTCCAGATTCGTCGACTGAGCGAACGCGGCGCCGGTCGACAGCACGAGCGCCGCCGCCACCGCCATAGCAGCGATGCCTGACGGCAATTCTCTTCCGCGAGCCAAGGTCGGCGTCATGGCCAGAATAGCCGAAATGTACTTCAACGAGCCATCCGTCGTGTTCTCAACGAGAAAAACCGAGTCAAACCCGGTACGTAGTCTTTCTCGGTGTTCACCTCGATTCGGTCAATGCCCTGGCTGGCGAGCATGCGACGTTTTTCTGTTTCGAGGTTGTCCATCCGGGTTTCGTATTCTTCTCTCCACGACTTGCTGCCGGTGTCGACCCAATCCAGTTCCCCTGTCTCAGCATCTTCGAGCGCGATCAGGCCGATGTCTGGGATATGCCTTTCGATCGGGTCGTGGAGGTCCACGGCAACGAGGTCATGCCGCTGATTGGTGGCTGCCAACGGACGTCTGAAGCTTTCCGGGTCGGCCAGAAAGTCGGAAATCAGGAAAACGATGCCCCTACGTTTGAGCAGCAGGTTGATCGTGTCCAGCGCCTCATTGATGGCGGTGCCTGTCCCTTTGGGCTCGAATACCAGCAGGTCCCGGACCATCCTCAGTGCGTGGCGCCGCCCTTTTCTGGGCGGAACAAGAAACTCCACCTGGTCGGTGAAAATCAGCAAACCAACTCGGTCGTTGTTGATCGTGGCCGCGAACGAGAGGACCGCGGCCAGTTCGGCGGCCAACTCGCGCTTGAACTGGCCGATCGTTCCGAACTCCGACGAGCCGCTGGCGTCGACGGCCAGCATGACGGTCAACTCTCGTTCCTCTTGGAACTGTCGCACGTGGAGCTCCGCCGTTCGCGCCGTGACGTTCCAGTCGATCCGCCGAATATCGTCTCCCGGAACGTAGGGCCGAATTTCATCGAACTCCATGCCTTGGCCTCGGAACACAGAGTGGTATTCGCCGGCGAAGCTGTGATTCGCCAGCCGCCGGGCGGTTATCTCTATGCGTTTGATCTTGTCGATCAGCTCGGTTGACAGCATTGTTGTTTAACGGCCTGGGCGGCTGGCAGACTATCTCGATGCCCCGCCCGGAATGGGATCATCGGAGAGCAATTGATTCCGCGAATTATGCGATCAAGGCGGTCGGTATTGCTTGATCGAAGCGTCCGGATTGAGATGGATCGCGCGCGCAATATGTGTGCATCCGCGGTCAGGGGACTTCGACATGATCGAGGATCTGCTGCACGATGTCCGTCGTGGTCATCGACTCAGCTTCGGCCTCGTAAGTGGGTATGACGCGGTGACGCAACACGTCCGGGGCTAGTTGTTTGACGTCCTCGGGGGTGACATAACCCCTGCCCCTCAGGAAAGCGTGGGCCCTCGCGGCCGTGACCAGATAGATGCTTGCCCTCGGCGACGCCCCATACGCGATCATTGGGCGTAGGTGGGACAGCCCGTTCGAATCCGGCGCCCTCGTCGCGAGAACGAGGTCTAGGACGTACTCTTTGACCTTGTCGTCGACGTGGATCGTCCGCACGATTTCGCGAGCCCGTAGGATGTCCTCCGGAGTGACGACCGGATTGATCTCCGGCATCTCCCCGCCTGTAACGAGGTCGACGATCTGTCGCTCCTCGGCGCGTGCCGGGTAATCGACGAGAACCTTCAGCATGAACCGGTCGACCTGTGCCTCAGGCAATGGGTAGGTGCCTTCTTGTTCAATCGGGTTTTGAGTTGCCATCACAAAAAACAGCTTTTCGAGCGGGTACGTGGCGTCTCCGAGCGTGACCTGGCGCTCTTGCATCGACTCCAGTAGAGCGCTCTGAACCTTGGCCGGGGCGCGGTTCACCTCGTCGGCCAGGACCATGTTGGCGAAAATGGGTCCCTGATGAACGGTGAATTCGGTCGTCCTGGGGTCGTACACCTGGGTGCCTATCAAGTCTGCGGGCAGCAAATCGGGCGTGAACTGGATTCTGGAGAATCGAGAGTGCAGACTCTCGGCCAGCGTCTTGACGAGCAACGTCTTGGCTAGTCCGGGAACGCCTTCCAACAGCACGTGGCCGTCGGCCAGCAGGCCGATCAAGACGCGCTCGACCAGGCCGTCCTGCCCAACCATGACTTTTCGGATCTCTCCGAGGAGACCCTGAAGAAACTGGGCTTCGCGTTCCACTCGCTGGTTGAGTTCGATCAGTCCTGAGAATTCCATGAGTGCGTCTCCGGGATCTTCCGTGACGATGCGTAGTCGTTGTCGCGTAAATCGTTAGGCTGCCGCCAACCGAGTTGCTTTCAGCCGACGCGGGTCCATCGCCTGGTCGCGCCTCCCGGCTGCCGCGCCTTGAGCGGCCAGCCTAGCGTGCATGAATATCAGTGTGCCAGGGCAAGATCACGAAACCGTTGCGTTCAAATTACGGATCCGCAACCCGATCAACGCCTGCGTCGGGACGCGCAGGCATCTCCAACTATTATAGTCCCCCTGGGCATGTAACGGCGCGGAGAGAAGATAGGTTGGCTGGTTGCCCAGCCGAGAGGAGCTTGGATCGTTGGATGAACGGGTCGAATGTGGCCGCGAAGGGCCGAAACACGAGGGATGTGCCGATCGCAAGAGGTTGCATCCATTCGTCGCTCTGGTGGAAAGCCCCAATCACGAACCGGTTGCGAAAATCGACATCCGATCACCGGATGGCTCGTTCGTCACTTGCCTTCGTACAGTTCCTCGACGAGGCGAGTGTTCTGGAACGCCAGATAGCTGTCCTTGGTCATGGTGGGCTGGCTTTCGCCCAGGACGCTCTTCGCCGCTTGGGCGTCGTCGAACAGAAGGTCGATCACCGACATCGCCATCGCTTTGGCGGGGTTGACGACGGCCTGGACGTAGTCTTCGACCACGTAGTCGGTTCCGTGGCCTGTGCCGGTGGCCGCCGTGGTGTAGGGGTGGATGACGGGCATGATCTGGCTCAGGTCGCCCATGTCGGTCGAACCGCCGCGGTTGAGGTCGGCGGGATGCGTCACGAGTTCAGACTCGCCGACGATCTCGCCCGCGTTGGCCTTGAAAAGCTCCGTCATCGCCGGGTCGTTCTTCATTGGGAGATAACCGGGGAGCGTTACGATCTCGACCTGTCCGCCCATCGTCAACGCGCCGGCGCGAAGGCAGCGGTCCATCTTGTCACTGGCGTCCGCAATCGCTTCGGCGGTCCGTCCCCGCACCCGGCCCTCGTACCGCACGTCGGCTGGTATCGAATTAACCGCGACGCCGCCTCGCGTCATGATGCCGTGGAATCTTACGTTCTGTTCGTTCAGCACCGTCTCCCGCTGCGTGTTGAGCGCATTGAGCGCCACCGTCGCCGCCTGGAGCGCATTTACGCCCAGGTGCGGTGAACCGCCGGCATGCGCGGCTTTGCCGATGAAGCGGACGTACTTTACGACGTGGCCGTTGCTCGTGCCGCCTAGGGCGAATTTCGCGGTTTCCTGATTGGACGAAGAGGTGTGGACCATCATCGCCATGTCGACGTCGTCGAACGCGCCGAGGCGGATGAACTCCTGCTTGCCCGCCATCAATCCCAGGGCGCCTTGCTGGTGGAGGCCCCATCGGAACTCCACGTCGATGAACTCCTCCGCCGGCACGGCGATCAGGGCGACGTTCCCTGCCAGCGATTCCATGACCTCCGGGGCAAGCAACCCCACGGCGGCGCCCAGCATCATCGGCGTCTGACAGTGGTGGCCGCAGGCGTGGGCAGCGCCGGTCTCCGGGTCGGCGTGTGCGTGCTCCAGGACCCGCAACGAGTCCAGCTCTCCGATGACCGCGACCGTGGGACCGGGTCTCCCGCCCTCGATGACGCCCTTCAAACCTGTCAAGGCGATGCCGCTCTGGTGAGACACACCGAGTTCGCTGAGCTTCTCGCTCACGAATCTGGAAGTCTTGACCTCGAGGAAGCCGGGTTCCGGGTTCGCCAGGATAGTTTGGGCGGCCTCGATGAGCCATTCGGCGCGCTCGTCGATTGCGGCCTGGGCGATGGATTTTAGCTGTTCGATTGTTGGCATGACCCCTCCGAGGGATAGCTAAGACGTGTGCGTCGATTCTTTCAACATGCTCCGCATCAGTTTCAGGTAGGACTGCTTCGTGAGGGGCGCCTCGTATTGGCCCACGATGCGGTTGGCGTGGCTTGCTCCGTCGGCGAGCAAGTCGATCACGGTCATCGCCATGGCCTTGGCGCCGGTTAGCACGCCCAACTCGTAGTCCTGGACCACGTAGTCATTGCCATGGCCGTTTCCGGTGGCGGCGACGACGTAGGGATGGATGACGGGCATGAGCTGCGATACGTCGCCCATGTCCGTCGAGCCCGTGCGGTGCCCGAGCCTGACCAGGTTGTCTTTGCCAACCAACGAGCAGGCATTCTCGCCGTACAGCCTCAGCATGCTTTCGTCGCTTTGGATCGGCAGGTAGCCGGGCAGGGTGGTGATCTCGACCGATCCGCCCACCGCCATGGCTCCGGCTCGCAACGCTCGGTCCACCTTCTCGGACGCGTCCTTGAACGCCTCGATGCTGGCGCCGCGAACGTAAGTCTCCATCCTGACGTCGGCGGGCACCGAGCTCACGGCGATTCCGCCTTGGGTGATGATTGGGTGGATACGCACAGTCCCGGCGTCCCTGTAAGTCTCTCGCTGTGCGTGGATGCCGGACATGGCGATCATGGCGGCATTCAGTGCGTTGACGCCCATATGAGGCGCCCCACCGGCGTGAGAAGCACGGCCGAGAAAACGAATCCTCTTGGCAACCATGCCGTTGTTGGAGCCGCCGAAGGCTATCTTGCCCTCGTTGGCGTTGGCGGACGTGTGCGTCATCATGGCGAGATCGACGTCGTCGAGGGCGCCGAGCCGGATGAATTCGGGCTTGCCGCCGATGAATTCCAGCTTGCCCTGCCGCCGCAAATCGTCTCGATACTCTATTTCGATGTACTCCTCGGCAGGGACAGCGATCAACGCCACTCTGCCGGCCAGATTCTCCATGACGCCTTGGGCCTGAAGACCGGCCGCAACGCCGAGCATCATCCCGATTTGACAGTGGTGGCCGCAGGCATGCGCCGCGCTCGTTTCCGGGTCGGCGTGGGGATGGCCGATGACCCTCAGTGAATCCAGCTCACCCATCACGGCCAGGGTCGGGCCAGGGGACCCGCCGTCCAACCCGCCTTTGACACCCGTAATGGCGATTCCGCCCTCATGCTCGATGCCCCAGTCGCAGAAGATTTCCCTGACGAGCCGAGAGGTTTTCTGCTCGCGAAAACCCGGCTCAGGATTGTCGAGAATGGTCTTGGCGGTCCTGACCAACTGCTTCCCACGCGCGTCGATCTCCGCGACAGCGCGGGCTTTCAGCTCCTCGATGCTCGGCATGTGTGCGCTCCTTGTTGCTTTGGTCAGCCGGAAGAGGCTGCGGGTCGCCCAATTTGCACCATCCGGCGACGCCCGTAGCGGTGGTGACTAATCGCCTGGCGATTGTAGCATCCATGGCGGGGCGGGCCAATACGATTGCCCGCGCCAGCGAGGATGCCGCCGAAGAACGTTCAAGACACGACTCCGCCGCGTATGAAGCGTCGGGTGTTTTTCGTGTGGACGAGCCTCGCGGTGACCGCGACGATAATGATGAACCCGACCAGTTCCGGGAAATCGGTGAAGAACCGGAGAGCGTCGGAGACGTGCCTTGAGGCCCACTCACCCACCGGCGGATACGAGGCCCCGAAGTCCCAGCCTAGAAACGGCCAGAATAAGACGGATGCTGTCTGCCACGTTCGATCAAACATAATATGGCCGGCGCTGGACACCGCCGCCAAGGTTAACTTCTGACCGCGTCCCAGCGCCCAGACGGTCAGTCCCAAGCCCAGCAGCGTCACCGCGAAAACCAGGGTATGCGCGATGCTGCGGAGACTGTTGTCCACCAGGCCAGGTGCGATCCACAGACCCAGGGGTTTGTCGATCAGATCGGGGGCCATCGAGCCGACGATGACCAGCCTGAAATCCATCGATAGAGCCACGGCACGCTTCCGCCAGCTTGAAGCCGCCAAGCGGAAGGCGTACGCGGCCCCGATTGTCAGGCCGACATGGCCGAACACAAACAAACTCTCGTCCCCCCGCGCAGTTCGATGATCGCCGGGAAGCGTACCACACCGGGACCCCGCGACCTGGACTCAGACCGACACTGAGTCGACAACGCGGTGTTCGCCAGCGATGATCTTTGTGCACGGCCAAGATGGGGGAAAGCCCATGCTTGTGCACGACAGAGACTCGGTTGCAGGAGCATCAAGGCTGTGCTAAGGTCACACCCGCCGCCTTGTCAGGGGCTCGATCGACTACGCTGTCAAAGCCGACTCGGGGGGACGAGAATGCCAGGGCCGTACTCCGTCAAATTCGAATACAACGTCGCGATCATGATGCGCGATGGGACCACCACTTACGCCGACGTATTCCGGCCCGACGTGGCCGGAAAGACGCCGGCCCTCCTCAGCCGAACGCCGTACGACAAATCCGCGCCCGCCAACCGGACAGGCACGCTGGACGCCATACGCGGCGCCATGAGCGGGTACGCCGTCGTGGTGCAGGACGTTCGGGGCCGGTACAGTTCCGACGGCGTGTTCTACACGTTCGTCAACGAAATCGACGATGGCTACGACTCCGTCGAGTGGGTGGCGAGCCAGCCGTGGTGCGACGGCAATGTCGGGATGTACGGCGTCTCCTATGTGGGCGCCACCCAGTGGTTGACTGCGAAGTCGAATGCGCCGTCGCTCAAGGCGATCGTGCCCGGCGTCACCGCTTCGGACTACCACGAGGGATGGACATGGCAGGGCGGCGCATTCGAACTCGGCTTCAACCTGTCCTGGGCCATGGGGGGGCTCACCGCCGCGAACTGGACGAACATCTCCCGAAGGTTGCATCTGCACGACGATGACCTGGAGCGTCTGATCGTGGCGAAGGACAACCTCACGGACGCGTATCGCCATCTGCCCATGGCCGAGATGCCTCACCTGATGGGCGAACTCGCGCCGTACTACTACGACTGGCTGGATCATCCGGAATACGACGACTACTGGAAGACGGTCAGCATCGAGGAGTCCCACTCCGACATCACCGTGCCGGCGTTCAACTTCGGCGGATGGCACGATATTTTCCTTGGCGGCACCATCCGGAACTTCACGCGGATGCGCGAGCTCGGAGCAACGGAATCTGCCCGCAACGGTCAGCGCCTCCTGATCGGACCGTGGGTCCACGGCGGCGCTCCGACTAACGTCTCGGGAGCACACAACTTCGGGACACGAGCGGCGGCGGCGGAAATCGACCTCCAGGGCCAAATGCTCCGGTTCTACGACCACTGGCTGAAGGGCGAGGACAACGGCGTCTCCGACGACAAGCCTGTGCGCATCTTCGTCATGGGAGAGAACGTATGGCGCTCCGAAGACGAGTGGCCGCTCTCGCGGGCGAACATCGTGAACTTCTACCTCCACAGCGCCGGCAAAGCAAACTCATTGAGCGGCGACGGACGGTTGTCGCAAGAGTTGCCGAATGGCGAAGAAGAGCCGGACGTGTACGCCTACAATCCGTTGAATCCCGTTCCGACGCTCGGGGGCGGATTGTGTTGCGACGTCGGGTTCATGGCCGCTGGCGTCTACGACCAGCGTCGCGTGGAGGGCCGTGATGACGTCCTCGTATACAGCACGCCCCCGCTGGGCCGGGACGTGGAGGTGACCGGGCCGATCAGCGTCACGCTCTTCGCGTCCAGCTCGGCTTTCGACACCGATTTCACAGCCAAGCTCGTAGACGTCGATCCCGCCGGTTACGCTCGAAACCTGACAGACGGCATAGTTCGCGCTAGGTATCGTTTCACGCGGCAACCGGCGAGCCTGCTGCAGCCAGGTCAGGTCTACGAGTTCACGATCGACCTGTGGGCAACCAGCAATCTTTTCAAGCAAGGGCATAGCATCAGGCTCGAAGTTTCGAGCAGCAACTTCCCGCGGTTCGACCGGAACACCAACACCGGGGAGGCGATAGGGTCCGACGCCGAACATGTATCGGCCCTGCAGCACGTATTCCATACGAGCGAGTACCCGTCGCACGTCAAGCTCCCGCTGATTCCGAGAGACTAGGATAGCCGGATCCCGAACGAGGTCAGGCCAGGCAGCGGACAGGTTTGCCGCCGTTGTATTCGATCATGTCGGCGATCATCGGGCGAGCGTCCATCGCGACCCCGAGAGGCTCTCCCCGTATCTCGGAGTATGTCCGATGGATGTTGCCCGCCAGGCGCTCCGAGTCGTGCCACCCGCTGAACCGCCCTAGATCGGTTTGTCGCGCCAGATCAAGCGGAGATAGCCCGGCCTCGTAACCCTTCCTAGCAGTCTCCTGTAGGAAGCGCAGATACGCGGTCATGTCGTCGAGCATCTCAGGGCCGCAAAGCGCCCCGTGTCCGAGAACGATAGTTTCGACGTCCAACTCACGCAGCCGGCCCAACGCCCGAAGCGAACCCTCGACCGATCCGGCAATCACAAACGGCGTGCCGGCGTTGAAGACCAGGTCGCCGCTGAACAACAGCTTTCGTTCAGGGATCCAGTAGACGGTGTCGTTGCTGGTGTGGGCTGGACCGACGAAGATCGCCTCGATTAGCAACTCGTCGACGTAGACGTTGATCTGATCCGTGAACGTGACGAACGGCGGCGCCATCTCGATCTTACCCCAGTCGACATTGGGGAACAGGCCTCCGCCGCTTCCGCCACCGGGCGGCAGCCCCGCCTCGAACATGGCCTGTCTCGTGAGCTCATGCCCGATAATCGTGGCAGTTGGGAACAGGTAGTTTCCGTGCGTGTGGTCTCCGTGATGATGAGTGTTCACCAGCGTCCTGAGCGGCAGATCGGTGACGGTCCGGATGGCGTCGTGAAACGCCCGAGCGCGGGCCTCCGTGAAGCACGTGTCGATAACGGTCACTGCGTCCCGCCCGACCGCGAACCCGCAGTTGTTCAGCCCCCAACTCCCGTCGAGCTGCACATACGCGTAGATGCCGGGACTGACCTCTTCGATGGTCGGAGGCGGAATCTCGTCTGAGATGGGCAGGTGTGGGGCCGTCATATCATCATCACTCGGCAGGTTCGATCGCGATCGAATCTTCGCCCTGGATTGTTGATCGCCCGCGGCCTAATCGTCATCCTCCAGCGTGCTGGTGTCGCCCTCTGGGAGGCCGAGTTCGCGGGCTTTGAGTAGGCGGCGCATGATTTTGCCGCTGCGTGTCTTGGGCAGGGATGGGACGAATTCGATCTCACGAGGCGCCACCATGGTGGACAGCTTCTCGCGGGCGAATCGCATGATGTCGTTGCGAAGCGCGGTGCTCTCCTCCACGCCGTCGTTGAGCGAGACGAAAGCTTTCACGATCTCCATGGCGATAGGATCGGGCTTGCCGATGACTCCGGCTTCGGCCACGTCGGGGTGCTCGATGAGGGCGCTCTCGACCTCAAACGGCCCCACGAGGTGGCCGGCGGTGTTTATCACGTCGTCGGCGCGTCCCACGAACCAGAAATAACCGTCCTCGTCGACTCGGGCGCGATCCCCGGTTATGTACCAACCTTTTTTGAATCGGGAGTTGTACATAGTGGAGTTCTCCCAGTAAGCGTGGAACATCCCTGGCCAGTTGGGGCGGACGACCAGGTTCCCGTCTTCGCCTGCCGGGACCGCGTTGAAGTCGTCGTCGACGATGCCAAGCTCGACGCCCGGAATCGGCCTGCCCATGGAGCCCGGCTTTATCGGCATCGCGGCGTAGTTCGCGCACATGATCGCGCCGGTCTCGGTTTGCCACCAGTTGTCGTGGAATGGCATTCCGATGGCCTCTTCGCCCCACACGACTGCTTCTGGATTGAGCGGCTCGCCGACGCTGGCGGAGAACCGAAGGCTGGAGAGGTCGTACCGATGTGGAACGGCGACGCCGGCCTTCATGAGCATGCGGATCGCCGTCGGCGCCGTGTACCACACGGTGACTTTGTGCTTCTGAATCTGCTCGAACCAGGCGCTGGCACGGAATCCGCCCTCGTAGATTAGTTGCGTGACGCCGTTGGTCCACGGGGCCATCATTCCGTACGAGGTGCCGGTGACCCATCCTGGGTCGGCGGTGCACCAGTAGATGTCGTCTTCGTGCAGGTCCAGCGCCCACTTCCCAGTGGCATACTGCTGGACGCACGCCTGATGGCGGTGGACCGCGCCCTTGGGCTTGCCGGTGGTGCCCGACGTGTAGTGCATGATCGAGTAGTCGTACTGGCTCGTGTTGACTATCGAGAAATCGCTTGGCGCGGCTTCCATCTGAGCGTCGTAGTCGAGGTCGCCTGCTTCAAGAGCCGACTCGTCTCGGCCGTTTTTGTTGATTATGATCGTGTGCTCCAAGGCGGGGAGTTGGGAGAGAATTTCGGCGACCTTCCTGCGGAGGTCGGGCTGTGTGACCAGTATCTTTGCGCCACTGTCTTCGAGCCTGTCTCTCACGGGATCGGGACCGAAGGCGGAGAACAACGGGCCGACCACGGCGCCTGCTTTGAGTATTCCGAAGAACGCGATGTACAGCTCGGGTATGCGATCCAAGAACAGGAACACGCGGTCGCCGGTCTCGATCCCCAGGTTTTGCAGCGCGCCGGCAAACCTGTCGGTCAGCTCCTTCATCTGGCCGAACGTGTAGTCTTCGCGTTCGCCGTTCTTGCCCTCCCAGATCATCGCGATCTTGTCGCGACGGGGACCGTTTGCGTGCCGGTCGATGGCCTCGTGCGCCTTGTTGAGGCCTCCTCCCGGAAGCCAATCGAGTTCGGAGTACACCTGCTCCCAATCGAATTCGCCCACGTTGTCCGGATCCAAATTGGGCTTTACCTTGAACTGGTCGACCGGCGGCTTTCCTATGGTTTCGAACGTCGACGTGGTCACAGTCTTCCTCCGGCGTGCTTCTAATTGGAGTGTTCTGACGTGTCCGGTCCGATTACAGTGAGCGTCAATTGGCGGCGATCAACCCCCGGCAGGCGTCTCGGACGCCTCGTCGAGCAGGCGGCGCCTGGTTCTTTGTGACGGTCGTACACTCCAACCGCGCCCTCAGCCATTCGGATCGGCAAATTGGGGACATTATACACAAACGATTCGGGGCCGTTGAGGCGTCGCGATCACGGAAAACGCGATGCTTCGATGGAGCGCATGATCAGCCAGCGCCGTGCGCGGCGACACTGAGGGACGGCTTTGTCGAAGAGTTCCTTGACCCTTCAACCAACCCGTCAATATAATGGCCCAAACCCAACCCTTCCATCAGGAGCAATCCCGTGAGATATGAGCTGATTAAACTTGAGCGCGATGAGAGCGTTGGCATCGTTACGCTCAACCGTCCTGAGGTTCTGAACGCCCTGAGCCGTCAACACTACAATGAAATCGACCAGGCGGTGACCGAACTGGAGGAAGACGACGATATCCGAGTGGTCATCTTTACCGGCTCGGGCGACAGAGCGTTTTCCGCGGGCGCGGACATTCACGAGATGGCGCGCATCGCCGAGGACCCCAACCCTCCTCCCGCCGATCCCAACCGACCCGAGATGACGTGGCACATCGCGGCGTGCACGAAACCGACCATCGGAGCGCTCAACGGGCTGGCCTACGGAGGCGGCGCGGTGCTTGCTTCGAGCTTCGACATACGAGTGGGTTGCGAGCGCACTCGATTCCGATTCCTGGCCGCCCAATACGGTCGGGTCAACTCCACCTGGAGCCTGCCCATGCAGGTTGGCTGGTCGATCGCAAAGGACCTCCTGTTGACAGCCCGAGTTGTCGGCGCGGAGGAGTCGTTCCGAATCGGTCTGCTCAACTATCTCGTCCCTGTCGATCAACTCATGGAGAAGGCGATGGAGGTGGCGAAGCAAGTGGCCGCCAACGACCCGCGCATGGTGCAGGGGATCAAAGACCTGATGATTGAAGATATCGGCATGGGTTGGCGTGAGATGTACGACAGCGAGTTGGAGGCGCAGGCCGGGAAGCTTGCCCCCACTCCCGTTTTGGAAGGGTTCAAACCATTCCTCGATAGAAAGGGGCGCAAGTAGTTGTGACCGAACAGAACACACCGTTGCAGGGATTGAGGTTCCTCGATCTGGGCAGGTACCAGGCGGGGCCTCGCTGCGCCCTGATGTTTGCGAGAATGGGCGCGGAGGTCATCAAGATCGAGACGCCGGCCGGCGACGAGAGCCGCCGAAATGGCCCGCGCGTCCGCGGACAGAGCGCCTATTGGGTGCAGTACAACAGCGGCAAGAAGAGCCTGTCAGTCAACCTCAGAACCGACGAAGGCAAAGAGGTCCTGCGCGATCTGGTGAAGGTGTCCGACTTCTTCCTTCAGAACTTCCGGCCTGGGACGATAGAGGTCATGGGATTCGGATACGAAGAACTGAAGAAGCTCAACCCCCGGATCATCATGATCAATGTCTCCGCGTACGGGCAGTACGGTCCGTACAAAGACCGTGTGGGATTCGACCCGATCGGGCAGGCCATGGGCGGCCTGATGTCGCTGACCGGTTTCCCGGATGATCCGCCCATCCGGACCTACTTCCCGCTGATCGACCGAATCACGGCGCTGCACGCGACCATTGGCGCCCTCGCCGCGCTCCGCGAACGGGAAAACTCAGGCCTGGGGCAGGCCATCGACGTCTGCCTTGCCGACACCGGTTTCACGACCAACGAGATACCGATCTCCGCGTATCTCGGCTCTGGCTACGAGCAACCTCGAGAAGGCAACGGCAAAGGCCTGGGCGGGACCTACCAGACCGCGGACGGCTGGATCATCATCGCGGCCAACAACGATGCGATGTGGGGCCGAATTTGCGAAGCCATGGACAAACCGGAGTGGCAGGAAGACTCTCGATTCAAGACCCGCGACGACCGATTGGAGAACAACGAGGCGATCGAGGCTGAGTTGAGCGAGTGGTTCTCCACCCGCACCACGAAAGCCGCATCTGACCAACTGTCGAGCTTCAGCGTGCCCTGTTCGCCCGTCAACACGGTGGCGCAGGCCGCTGTTGAACCGCATCTCACCGAACGCGAGATCATGATGGAAGTCCCGGACCCGGTGGCCGGTAAGATGTGGGTGGCCGGCAAGATGATCAAGTTCGACCGCACGCCCATGGTCGTCGGTCCAACACCCGTAATCGGAGAGCACACGAACGAAGTTCTGAGCGACATCCTAGGCTACGACGACGCCAAGGTCCGCTCCCTGCACGACAGCGAAATCGTCAGGAGCACCGACGCAAGCGACGCGGCCGCGGACTGACAAGTACGTGGACGCGGCCAATTTCAGCCATTCTGAGCGCGCACGCG
>DCWO01000139.1:92600-107528 GCA_002328865.1 Dehalococcoidia bacterium UBA2160
AGCACCGCCTTTGCGTTGATGCCCTTCTGGGCCAAGCTGGCGCATCAGATGCATCAGCGGAAATGGCGATCGACATCGACCACAACGAAGACCACACCGTCTTCGCCGAGGAGCATGAATGAGCGACGCGACCACCCTCGCGGGGAGAGTTGCACTGGTGACCGGTTCCGGCAGGAACATTGGCCGCGCAACCATACTCGAGTGTGCGCGCATGGGTGCGGACGTCGTCGTCAACGCTCGGTCCAACCAGCAGGAGGCCGAGGCCGTCGCCGAGGAAGCCCGAGCCATCGGGGTGAAGGCGCTGGCAGCGATTGCTGACGTCGGAAACAAAGTCCAGGTCGATGCCATGTTCGAATCGGCGATCTCGGAATTCGGTCGTGTCGATATACTCGTCAATAACGCTGGCCTGCGCAAGGGCAAGCCCTTCGTCGACATGACTGTCGCGGACTGGCGAGAAGTAAACGGCGTCAATATGGACGGCCCGTTCTATTGCTGCCAGGCGGTCGTTCCGGGAATGATCGAGCGGGGATGGGGCCGGATCGTGAACGTGTCCGGCCTGAATGCGTTCAAAGGCCATGCGGGTTGGTCCCACGTCTCCGCGTCGAAGATGGGCGCCCTCGGCATGACCAGAGCGCTGGCTGCCGAACTCGCCCCCCATGGCATCATGGTCAATCATGTCGTCCCCGGCGCATTCGACACTTCTCGTGCAGACTCGCAGGTCGTTCCGCCGACGGATCAACGGCAAGCAGGCATACCCGTGGGAAGGTTGGGAGACCCCGCGGAAGTAGCCAGGGTCTGCGCCTTCCTGTGCTCCGATGACGCAAGTTTCCTGACCGGTCAAACGATCCACGTCAACGGTGGCGCATTGGCGCAGTGATAGGTTTGCCGAACTGAACGTCAGTCGTACGTCACGAACAGCGACTTGGGATTGAAATGCGTAGGGGAGGGTTTCAAACCCTCCGGGGGGTCGCCCAACAACAGGTGTGAATCGCGCCAACAGGATTCGCGAACACCGTATGCGCCGCGTGAATCGTGCTGGATGGAGCCGCGGGCGGGTGTTCTCGATGTCATCGGGACGCCCCTGCCAATGGTTTTGCGGGTGCGTCGGATTATGCTGGGGCTCACTTGTGTTCAGGAGAGGGGATAGCCAATGCCAATCGGACTGACTTCGTACAGACCACCAGTTATGGGCGTCACGCACATGGTGTCGGCAGGCCACTACCTGGCGGCGTCGGCGGGCTATCGAATCCTGGAGCAGGGCGGCAACGCCGTCGATGCTGGCGTCGCGTCCGGAATCGCGATCAACGTAACACTGCCGCACGCCACGAACTTCGGCGGAGTCGCGCCGATCATCCTCTACATCGCCGAGGAGGATCGCGTCGTGACTATCAGCGGCCTCGGGCGATGGCCGCAGGCCGCGTCAATCGAATACATGCAGAAACACGCCGGAGGCGAGATTCCCCGCGGAATGCTGCGCTGCATCACACCATCCGCCCCCGACGCTTGGCTGACAGCGTTGGAGCGATACGGGACCATGACCTTCGAAGAGGTCGTGACGCCCGCACTTGAGCTTGCCCGAGACGGGTACCCGCTTTCCGCGCCCGCGGCCAACTCGCTGGCCCAGTCGTTCGATGCGCCTGACAACCACGACGACGCATGGGAATCGACCCGAGCGGTGTTCATGCCGAACGGCCGCGCGCCGAAGATCGGCGAGCTGCTGGTCCAGACCGAGCTGGCGCACACCTTCGAGCGACTGATCGAGGTCGAGCGCGCCAACGCTTACAAGGGCCGCGCCGACGCCATTCGAGCCGCGCGCGACTACTTCTACAAAGGCGACATCGCCGACGAGATCGCTGAGTTCAGCGACAAGACGGGCGGCCTGCTGACCCGAGAGGACCTTCGAGACTTCTCGGTCAAGGTCGAAGAGCCGGTCGTCGGCGGCTTCCGCGACTTCGAGGTGCTTACCTGCGGCCCATGGTGCCAGGGACCGGTGGTGGCCCAGACGCTGCAAATGCTCGAGGACGACGACCTCGGAGCCATGGGACACAACAGCACCGACTATGTGCACCTCGTCTCGCAGGCCCTGAATCTGTCATTCGCCGACAGACACCACTACTACGGCGACCCCGATCTGGTGGACGTGCCGATGAACGGATTGATGGCCAAGGGCTACACGTCCGCCCGTCGAAGCATGATCGACATGGATAGGGCTTTCCAAGAGATGCCTCCTCCGGGCGAGCCATGGTCGTATCAGAACGGGGCGAACCCCAGAAGGGCCAGCACTCCGCTGATCGGAAAACCAGGCAGCCTAGAGCAAGACACGTCGTACGCGTGCGTCGTCGACCGTTGGGGGAACGCGTTCTCGGCGACTCCCAGCGACGGCCTGTTCGGCGCGCCCATCGTGCCGGGCCTCGGACTGATGATATCGTCACGAGGTACGCAGAGCTGGCTCGACCACGATCACGCGTCCAGCTTGCAACCGGGCAAGCGACCGCGACTCACGCCCAATCCCGCGATGGCGTTCAAAAATGGGAAGCTGTTCATGCCGTTCGGGACCCCGGGCGGCGACGCGCAAGGACCCGCGATGGTGCAGACATTCCTGAACATCATCGAGTTCGGCATGGACCCGCAGGCAGCCATAGAGGCCCCGCGGTTCGTGCCCTGGAACTACCCGAACTCGTTCTGGCCTCACACGTACTTGCCTGGGCGAATCCACGTCGAGGGCCGATACTCGAGCGACGTCAACGGCGAACTCGAACGCCGAGGCCACGACCTCCGCGCCGTCGACGACTGGGCGCCCGCGATGGGTTCGGTGTCAGCCATCGTCGTGGACCAGGAATCCGGCGTGCTCAAAGGCGGCGCCGACCCCAGACGCGACACCTACGCAATAGGACGATAATCGGCGGTTGCTTGGTATAATCGTTCGACGGGACCAGACAAGCCCGACATTTGCGTTGGGGTGGACGAGCTGAAGATCACAGTCAGGTTTTTCGCGAGCTACAGAGAAAAGGCAGGCACAAGCGAGACAGTCGTCGATATACCCGACGGCGCCACGGTCGGCGACCTGACCTCACGATTGGCCGAGTCGTTTCCCGACCTGACCTCCAGACCGATTGGACTGGTCGTCGCTGTGAATCAAGAGTATCGAGACCACTCGTTCGGATTGAGCGACGGCGACGAGGCAGCCGTGATACCGCCCGTCAGCGGAGGGCGCTCATGATCGAGATCACGCACGATGAGCTCGACCCGAAGCAGATTACGGACTCGGTTGCCGACGACGGCGCAGGAGCGGTGATCACATTCCTCGGGACCACCCGAGACAACACCGCGGGGCGCAACGTTCGATTCCTCGAGTACGAGGCTTACCGTCCCATGGCCGACCAGCAACTGGCGAAAGTCGCCGAAGAGATGAGCGAGCGCTGGGACCTCAAGGCCGTGGCCATCTCACACCGTCTGGGCCGCTTGGCCGTCGGCGAGACGAGCCTGGTCGTCGCCGTCTCCTCCGCCCATCGACGCGACGCGTACGAGGCCAGCGCGTTCTCCATCGACCGCATCAAGCAGATCGTCCCGATCTGGAAGAAAGAGTTCTTCGAAGGCGGCGAGGTCTGGGTCGGCAGCCAAGAGGACTTTGATCCGTTGGGGGTTGAGAGGCCTGCCTCGCAATCTTGGCGCCAGTAGGTCTAGCGTAGAAACTTGACGATCGATTGAGCCTGAGATAACCGTCACGTGGCTACAGCAGCGCCGCCGGGTTTTCTCATTTCGCCCATTCGCCGCACGCTCATGTACCTGCGTCCATCCCGTGGAATCGCCGGAAATCGGCCCCCCGAAGTTGTTAGCCGGTAAAGCGATGCCAGCGACTCGATTCGCAAGTATTGTGCTGTCTGACTGCGCCCTCTATAGCGACGGCATCGCGCGGTTTCCGAAAACCAAGTTCGAGATGGTATTTGAATCAATTAGCATATCGAGACCATGATGGAGACGAGTCACCATGTGGGTCGTTGGTGATATTGGTCAGGTCGGAGCCGTCAGCATCTATCACGTAGATCTCAGTGTTGTTATCTCGGAAGGAGACAAATGCGAGCTTGTTACTGTCTGGTGACCACGAGGCTCCTTCCCCAACCCGAATGGGGTGGTTCGTAAGCTTGATCTGGTTGGAACCATCGGCATTCATAACCCAGATACCAGAGCCACCGTCCCGGCTTGAGACATAGGCGATCTTGCTCCCATGCGGCGACCACATGGGGCTGCCACCGCTAGCGAGCCTTGTCTCGTTCAAACCGTCCGCATTCACAACGTAAAGACCGCCGCCGTCATTACGGGACGATGCATAAACGATCTTGTTCCCATCAGGGGACCACGCGGGTTTATTATCACGGCCTGGATTTTTCGAAAGGTTGGTTTGGTTGGAACCATCCGCGTCCATCACGTAGACTTCTTCGTTGCCATCTCTATTCGACGTGAAGACGATCTTACTTGCGTCAGGCGCCCATGCAGGGAACGTATCCCATGCTGGGTTGTTTGAGAGGTTGGTCTGATTGGAGCCGTCAGAATCCATCACGTAGATTTCGTGGTTTCCATCTCTATTCGATATGAAGACGATCTTGCCACTCTTGGGCGACCATTTAGCCAATTGATCTATGGCGGGATTCGAGGTAAGCCTGGTCTGGTTGGAGCCGTCACTCCCCATAACATAGATCTCTAGGTTGAGGTCACGGTTAGTTTGAAAGACGATTTTACTGTGGTACGGCGACCAAGAAGGACGTCCGTCATTAAAGCGGTTCATGGTAAGCCTGGTCTGGTTGGAGCCGTAGGGGCCCATCACGTAGATCTCCCCACGTGTTGAATCGCGCATAGACGAAAATACTATCAAGTCCTTCGCTGGGCGCGAGCAGCCTCCCGGGACCCCGGCGGAAAGAAGTACAACCAGACCAAGTGCAACAACATTCGAGAACGCCCATGAGGGTCTGTCCATTGTGTCAATCGACCTCCCCGGCCCGGCGTTAACCTTCAGAGACAGATTTCACGGCCTTCGTCATTTATGCACCGCAGTAGCATCTCCATGGCTCAGAACATCGCCTAGGACTCAAACCGACGACGGCTCTCTTTGGTCACAGAGGACACCAATTCGTCTAAGGTGCAGGCTTCTTCGTCTTCTGGACGTAATCGTCCTGTCTTGCCACAGGACGTTTTCTCCCAGCAATCTCCCTTGCGTCATTCACTTGCGGATCAAGTGTTATTGGATACGACCGACGTATCACTGACCGTCTCTGCAGTCGAAGGATCGGGGATAGCCCTTTGACACACTTTTGCACGATACGCCCGACCTGCATGTCCGGCAGTCGTACTGACTAGGTTATATGGTCTCCCAGCTTGTGGGCATGCAGTCTGGTCGCTCTTCGTCCTATCTGGATGCCCTCGGTAAGCTCAACCAGATGCCTTCAGACGAGCGCCACTCTTATCGGCTGTCTCTCGGCGACGTCGACAGCTTGGGCCACGTCGAAGGTCGCCACGAGTTCCCATCGAACCTCCGCTTCCGTCACGGAGGAGTCCGCCATGTGGTGAGGGGGTTCTGAGTCAATCTCCAGCTTGATTTGGTGACTGTTGGTTTCACCCGGTTGGAGTGAAGTGTTGTTGAGGACTACTGCGCCGCTATGAGAGTAGGACTCGTCTTCGGTCTTTGTCGCTTGCTTGCTCCCAACGGCCGGCGGTCCCATTGCCCCAGCGCCCGCTCCCATTCCTGGGCGCTTCTGTTCCTGCACAGTGACCGTGTGGGTACGTGTGTACCGTTCCCTGCACATTAGGTCAACGCGACCCTCTCTGATCACAACGTCGCGCCTCGCCGTGAGCTCCAGGTCGATGTCAATCGTTTCACCCAGCTTGTAGATTCGGTCTTCGAATGCCATAGTGATTTCCAGTGGTCGCAACCGAGTAACCATGACCGTCCCTCCAGTCTCATCCAAAGCATCCCATCCGCAACTCAGTGGACTGACAACCGTAACATTCCGACCTCGGTTTTCCGAAACGAACTCATCACTTTCACAAATTCGCCGTTCTGGGATAGACCAAACGATATATTCCGTTGGCGTCGGTGTCAATCGCGATGCTTCATGCTCGAACTCACCCGACGGATCGAAGCAACCATCCACCCGAATTGTGGTATGACTGTAGGACAACGCGTTCGGAACCGTGTGGGACAGCCCGTCAAGGTCAACCGAGGTAGACCGTGCAGCATCGACACGGAGTTAAGCAGGCGTGATTTGAGGATTTCTGCCGATTGGCGCTAATATGTGAAAGATTTATCGAATCCGCTGACATCTCCCTTGAACGATAGTGGGAGAGCGCGAAAAGCCATTGAAACGGAAAACTACGACGGATATCGAGAGAGAATTGGCGAATAGTACCGAAATTCACAAACTTTGGTTTGCGACGCCTGATTTTGTCTGCTATATTGTGTGCTCACGGAGGGGTCGCATAGTGGCCTAGTGCGGGCGCCTGCTAAGCGCTTAGGGGGCGAAATCCCTCTCGCGGGTTCGAATCCCGCCCCCTCCGCTCCGTTGTTGCGAAAACCTATCGAGACACCGTGAGTATGCAAAGCTACTACGTCTGGACCGTCGGGTGTCAGATGAACAAGGCAGATTCGGATCGTCTAGAGAGCGCCCTCGGCCAGATGGGGCTCGACCCGAAGGATGCCCCGAAAGACGCGGACGTCATCGTGCTGAATAGCTGCGTGGTTCGCGAGAGCGCCGAGGATCGCGTCGTCGGCATGCTCACCAGCCTGAAGCCGGTGAAACAGCAAGATCCCGACAAGGTGATCGCGCTGATGGGGTGCATGGTCGGCCCACAAACGTCGCGGCTGACCGAACGATACCCTTACGTCGATCTGTTCATGCCCCCACAGAAATTCGGTCCGTTGATCGACCTGCTCGGCGAGCGCATGGGGATCGACCCCGAAGGGTGCATTGGGCTTTTGACGGCGAGCGCTGACATCGCAACATACGTACCCATCATCCATGGCTGCAACAAATTCTGTACTTTTTGCATCATCCCATACCGTCGAGGCCGAGAGGTCAGCAGACCCTTGGTCGAGATCGTGGGCGAGGTGCAAGGCCTTGCTCGCAGAGGCGTTCGCGAAGTGACGCTGCTGGGCCAGAACGTCGACTCATACGGCCATGACCTCGATGGTAACACAGACCTCGGAGACCTGCTCTCGGCCGTGAACGACGTCGAAGAGCTGGACCGCGTGCGCTTCCTCACATCTCATCCCAACGACATGAGCGACCACATAATCGACAAGATCGCAGGTCTGGACAAGGTGTGCGAGCACGTCAACCTTCCGTTCCAGGCGGGCGACGACACAGTCCTGGAGAGCATGCGTCGGGGATACACGAACGAGCAATATCGGAAACTGGTCGATAAAATACGCGATCGCATACCGGGCGTGTCGTTGGCCACCGACCTGATTGTCGGTTTCTGTGGCGAGAGCCAAGAGCAGTTCGAGCGGACGGTCGAACTCGTTCGAGACATTCGGTTCGACAAAGTACATTCGGCGGTCTATTCGACGAGACCAGGGACCATCGCCTCCCGCGGCATGCAGGACGACGTCCTCCCTGAGGAGAAACAGCGACGTTTCAGAGTGATCGAGCAGCTTCAAGAGCAAGTCGTCACGGAGATCAACGCGGACTTGGCAGGAACGCGCCAGGAAATGTTGGTCGAGGGCCGGCGACGCGGACGGTGGTTCGGACGCACGAGAAACGACAAGCTGGTGTTCTTCGACGACGACCGCGACCGGCGCGGCGAACTCGTGGAAGTGCTCGTCGATCAAACCGGTCCGTGGTCGTTGCGAGGAACTTTGGTCGAAAGCGGACGTTTGGCGACAACGGCGGTCGCTTCCGCTGACTGATTGAGAATACGATTGCAGACCCAGTTGATGGGTCCTGAGTGGGAGACCTAAAGACCAGGGCTAAGTCCGCCGGCATGCGGCACGGCGGCTGGCTCTGACAGGAGTCGCGACAGAATGGTAACGAAGCTCAAAACGCCTACGATACCGATAACCGAGATCGAACAGTCGGCGTTCTGTCAAACGGACGAGAAGCTGACGGCCAAACCGCTGGCGGAGGAGTTCGACGCGGGCGTCAGGTGGCAAAAGCTGCCGATGCAGTACATGCGCATGACTCCCGACGAGCTCGACCAACGGATCGCTGCCGTGCGCGCGAAGCTCGGAGAGCGGGTGGTGTTGCTTGGCCATCACTACCAGCGCGACGAGATCATTCGGTTCGCCGACTTTCGAGGCGATTCGTTTAAGCTGTCGCAGTTCGCCGCGTCGCAGCAAAACGCCGAGCACATCGTGTTCTGCGGCGTCCATTTCATGGCGGAAACCGCCAGCATCCTGAGCGGCGCACATCAGCGAGTCATCCTGCCAAACCTCACAGCCGGGTGCTCAATGGCGGACATGGCTCACATCGACGACGTGATGGACTGCTGGGACGATCTGTCGAACCTCTTCGGCGGCGGCGACGAGTTGACGCCGATCACCTACATGAACTCGACCGCAGCCATCAAAGCCCTGTGCGGCCGCAACGGCGGCATCGTGTGCACGTCATCCAACGCGCCGGCGACCTTCGATTGGGCTTACGAACAAGGCAATCGCGTGCTGTTCCTTCCCGACCAGCACCTGGGCCGCAACACAGGCCTCAAGATGGGCATCGGTCTCGACGAGATGGTCGTGTGGAACCCGTTCAAAGTGTTGGGTGGGAACACGGAAGAGCAGCTTTCCCGAGCCAAGCTGATCCTCTGGCAAGGCCATTGCTCGGTTCACACACGCTTCACCGTCGACCAGATCGAGCAAGCCCGTGAGAAGCATCCGGACGTCAACGTGGTGGTACACCCCGAGTGCACCATGGAAGCCGTCGCCGCGGCTGACATGAACGGCTCCACGGAGTACATCATAAAGGTGATCGAGGAAGCTCCCGCCGGCTCGAAGTGGGCAGTGGGGACCGAGATCAGCCTCGTAAACCGGATCGCCGCCGAGAACCCGGACAAGACGGTGTTCTGCCTTGACCCGGTCGTGTGCCCTTGCTCGACGATGTACCGGATCCACCCGGCGTACCTGTCGTGGGTGCTGGACGGCCTGGACGAGGGCGTGACTGTCAACGAGATAGCCGTGCCCGACGACGTGGCTGAAGACGCCCGCGTGGCACTGAACAGAATGCTGGCCGTGGTTTAACACCGTCGCGGCGTTGATGTCATCCTCAAGCCCATCCTCGACTTCATGTCCAACAGGATGGGCTTTGATTATCCCCGAAGGTGAGTGACATGGAGATCACAGGAGATGTTGAAGTCGTCATCGACAGAGCGCTGGCCGAGGACCTTGGCTTGGGCGACCCGACGACGGAAATCCTCGTTCCGCGAGACCTCGAGGGCGAAGCCGTTTTGGTGGCCAGAGAGAGCGGTGTGCTGGCCGGCATTGACGTCGGCTTGGCGGTGTTCAGGCGCGTCGACGGGCAATTGCGCGCTACCGGCTTGCTCGACGATGGAGCGGCCGTTGAAGCGGGAACTCGCCTCGCGACGGTCCAGGGCAGAGTGGCGTCCATCCTGAAGGCCGAGCGGACTGTGGTGAATTTCATCCAGCACCTGAGCGGAATCGCGACCGAGACTCGAAGGTACGTCGATGCGGTCGAGGGGCACGGAGCCAGAATCGTCGACACGCGCAAGACCACGCCGGGATTGCGGCAGCTCGAGAAGCAGGCGGTTCGAGCGGGCGGCGGCGTCAACCACCGGCAAAACCTCGGCGACGGCATCCTGATCAAAGACAACCACATCGAGGCGGCGGCCGACCAAGGCATGAGCATCGGCGACGCCGTCAGGAAAACGATGCGCGAGGCGCCGCACACCATTCGGGTCGAGGTGGAAGTCGAAGACCTCGACCAGCTCGAGCAAGTGTTGGACGCCGGCGCCGAGATCGTGTTGCTCGACAACATGGACGTCGAGCTCATGGCGCGAGCGGTCGACATGTGCCGAGGGCGGGCCGTCACAGAGGCATCGGGCGGCATTACCCTTGCGACCGTCAAAGATGTCGCGGCGACGGGGATCGACATAATTTCTGTCGGAGCGCTGACCCACTCTGTTAAAGCGTTGGATGTGAGCCTCGACATGGCGCGCTGAGCCGAACGCTGTCTAGCCATGACGGGCGCGATGTCTGTCCGCCGAGTCGAGCATGATCGTCACCGGGCCGTCGTTGTGGATCGACACCTGCATGTGCGCCTGGAATTGGCCGGTCTCGACCTTGAGGCCGGAGGCGCGGAATCGCTCCAACAAATTATCGAACATTGAGGAGGCTTTCTCGGGTGGAGCGGCGTCGGTGAAGCTCGGCCTGCGCCCTTTGCGCGTATCCGCGTAGAGCGTGAACTGGCTGATGACGAGCAGATCGGCGCTGGTGTCGAGGGCCGAGAGATTGAACTTGCCGTCAGCATCCGCGAAGACGCGAAGGTTCAACGTTTTCGTGACCAGATAGTCCGAGTCGGCATCGGTGTCCTGGTCGGAGACGCCAACGAGGACGGTGAAGCCCGGGCCGATTCTGCCGACGACCCGTTCATCGATGGATACGGACGCTTCCGACACCCGTTGGAGCAGGGCGCGCAACGCCGGTTGGCCTATTCGCTCTTGGTCGGCGCGGTCTTCGATTCCGGCGTTGACTCGGATTTGGAGGCTGATCTCTCGGTTGAAGCAGAGGACCCGGAATCTTTTGACTCGGACTTCGCGGACGTTTCTGATTTCTCAGCGCCTTCTTTGTCCGAGCCCGTGCCGTTGGCGCCTCGGCCTTTTCCGTAGTCGTTGACGTACCAGCCGCTGCCCTTGTAAATGACTGGCGGTGCATGGAACTGCCGCTTGGAGTTGCCCCCGCAGTTCGAACAATCCGCGACTGTCTCAGAGTCGAAACTCTGTCTCAACTCGAACCTGTGGGAGCAGTCATCGCACACGTAGTCGTATCTTGGCAAACCGAATCCTTCCGCTCTGACGCCAGATTAGCAGCCATCGACGATGACTGCTATCAACATCACATAATTTAGCATCGGCCCGAAAACGTGTCAAATTCGGCTTTCGTCGGTGACGCCGCGTCGAGGTTCATGTAAACTCGGTGCGGGAGCAACCGTCGCATCGAAACCCGGTGCTGGAGAACCATATGGCAAAACATCGACATTTGATTGAAACGGCCGGCCTGGAGCGAGGCTGGGTGGAAGAGGATCTGTTCTCCCTCTGCGACAGGTTGCGCCAGGAAACGTCCGTCGAACCGGTCATGCAGGGGAGGGCGCTCTACTGTCTGTTCTACGAGCCAAGTTTCCTGACAAGGACCTCGTTCGAGCGAGCCGCGGGACTCCTTGGAGTCGCGGCCTACCACACCGAAGACGCCTCACAATTCTTCCCGGCCCATACGCCTGGATACATCGACAACATCATCAACATACTGGCGAGCCTGAGAATCGATCTTGTGGTGCTGCGCTCCGGCGACGCCGGAGTGGTGGAGAGGGCGGAGTTCGCCGACGCGGTTCCCGTGGTGAACGGCGGGAGTCCGGACGATCATCCAACGCAAGCGTTGGCGGACCTTTACACGATAAAACGCGAACTTGGCCAGGTGGACGGCGCCACCGTGGCTGTCGTCGGCCGCCTCGAGCACCGCAACGTGAATGCGCTCCTGAAAGGTTTGTCGCTGTTCGAGGGCGTCAGAGTTATATTGATCCCGTTCAGTGGGCAGGTGTCTGATTCGGTAATGCAACACTGCGTGGAAAACGGCGTGCAGTTGGAGACCCACCGTGATATCGAAGCGGTAGCCGAGGCTGACGTCATCTACCTCAACGGACCGCGCACCGCGGCCCACGCACAACTCCTCCGGTCTCGCAACTCCGGCAACTTGCACATCGACGAGAAGTTTATGTCAATGCTCAAGCTGAAGTGCGCCATCATGGACCCTATGCAGAGGAGCGGCGATTTCACTATCGGCGTCCAAGACGACCGTTTGGCGTTCTATCGGCAATCCGAAAACGCGCTTTACGCCAGGATGGCGGTTATCCTGCACACGATTGGGTGATTAGGTTGCGCTGAGCCTGTCGGCCAATCCGCGGCGGGCCAATGTTTCCGTTCGTGGTGAGCAACGTTGTGTCTGCGGGACGGACGATGCATTAGACAGTAACGGTCGTTTTGCAGATTGTCATGCTGAGACCGCAGGCGAAGCATCTGGGGCCTTGCAGGCAGACATATATCGCGGTGGGCGAGATCCTTCGCTACGGTTCAGGATGGCAATGGGACTGCCATTACTTGGAAGCCTGTCGAACCACCTGCGAATGCTTCGCGCGATGGGCTCCCGATCAGGCTACCGGGTCACCGATTGCCGCAGCAAGCGTCCCAGAAACGGAGCGACCAACGGGCCGAACGACCTGATCAGGGGACCGAGGTCGCCGTGCCTGACCGTCTTCATGATCGTGCCGCTGTGCCAGTCGAACGAAAACTCCGGCGACAGAATCAACTCCCTCAGAACACCCTCGGACAGGAACAGTCCCATCAGGCGTTCCAATTGGGCGTCGTCCATGGATTCGAAGAGCATTCGGGCATAGTAGCCGACCCTCAGCTCTTTGCCGATGACCTGTTTCCAATCGGACTCGTAGCTCTTGAGCTCTGATGCGGTGAGCTGGTCGTTCTCAAGCGCGCCGGCGGCGGTGCGTCCAGCCATCTGGCCGGAGATCAGCGCGTAGTAGATCCCGCCGCCCGTGGTGGGCTTTGCGAATCCAGCGGCGTCGCCCGCCACCAGGACGCGGTCCGCGTATGTCTTCGAAACCGGCTTGAGCGGTATCCCCCAGCTCTTGGCGTTGGGATTTGGCTCGCTGATCTTACCTTTGGCGGTCAGGAATTCCTGGAAATGCTGAAGGTGTCCGTTCAATCGGTGTCGAGACATGATCCCGACCAGTGCGCGAGAGCCGTCCAATGGCACCAGCCACCCGAACGACTCGGGCGCGACGTGATCGCCCGTATAGACCTCTGTGTCGGCGAGGCCCTCGGCTCTGACTTCGGTTTGGTTTCCCACCATATGGTCGTTTTTCTTGCCGTCGCGGAGTCCGGCCATCCGAAGCAACGGCGTTCCGAACCCACTGGTGATGACGGCTAGTCTTGCGTGGTGTTTAGACACGGTGTCGCCCGAAGTAGCTTCAACCGTGATCCCCGAGTTGTCGGATTGGAAACGCGATACGCGACTCCCGAGGATGTACTCGGCGCCACATGCCATCGCCGTGTCGGCCATCGACCGGATGTATGCGGCTCTGTCGACTATGAGCGCGGTCGGTTTCTCGGCCAAGACCGGGTACTCTTTGCCGGATGGAGAGTAGACGGTGGCAGATCGCGCGTGGCGATAGATGTGCTCGGGGCGCACAGGGAATCGTTCATGGCATTCCATACCGACAATTCCGGTGCACAGCTTCTCGCCCAGGTTCTCTCGCCAGTCGATGACCGCGACGTCCCATCCCCTCGATGCCAACTCCGATGCGGCGATGTTGCCAGCCGGGCCCGCTCCGATCACGATAACGTCGCGCAAAGGCATGCTCCTCGATTGATGGATCGCGTGTGCGGTCCGGCGATCAGCGACGCCGGAGAACGAACCGCCGGCCTGTGCCGGTTGCGAGCCCAAGGCATCTTAACCCTATGGCTAAGCGTGCTGCAAGTCAATCCCGTTGAGCGGATCGGGGAAAGTCACGACTGCGTGTGGAAGCCGTTAACCAGGCCGTCTGCCGGTAACGAAGCGAGCCAGAGTGTGTCGATGCACCAAAAAAAGCCCGCCGAGATTTATCGGCGGGCCTGATACTCGATTCAATATTGGCGCTCGAATTAAGCTCTGTTTATCCTCGTCCCGCTCGAGCAGCCTGGATGACGAATTTCGATGCTCTGAACAGCCCGTCCACGTCTTCCGCGTCGCGCGGGAAGTTGACGGCTCTTACGATAAACCCCAATCCCATCACGCGGTCCGCCGCGATCTTCACCGACAGATGGATGGCCTCCTCCAGAGGTGTCTCCGGAAGGATTACGGAAAGTTGGTCGGGGTCGGTCTGTCCGACAGTGTCCCCGGCCCGTACGTGCCGTTTCACGGTTGTGAACAGCGCTTGGAGCCGTTCGTTCCAATGGTTGATGGCGCCGCCGACCACTGCCTGCTCGAATCCGTCGATCTCTGCGACCAACAGGCTGCAAACATGGTTGCGCAACCGCGACCGGGCGATTTCTTTCTCGAGCAGTTGACTGAAGACGATGAAGTTGTATGGTTCGGCTATGCTGTCAGGCAAAGCCTGAGCGTAACCTTCCACCTGCTTTCGCGTGTCGGCCACGAACTCACGTTGAGCGATGACTTTTGCCACAGTGATCTTGATGAGGTCGATGTTGAACGGCTTCGTGATGTAGTCGCTAGCGCCGAGGCTAACCAGCTTCACTGCCGTGGCGACCGACGGGAATCCGGTGATGATGATCACAGGGCGCTCCGGGTCCAGCTCCCTGGATGCCAGGAGCACGTCAAGTCCGTTTGCCTTGGGCATCACCATGTCGGTTATGACGAGGTCGTAGCGCTGGCGTTCCATTCGCTCGATAGCCTCGGCGCCGTCTTCGGCGGTGATGAGCTCGTAGCCAGGGTCGGCCAGAATATCGACCAGAAGCGTGCGAATTGCAGCTTCGTCGTCCACTATCAGTATCTTCTTGTGGTCGACTTTAGGTTCCATGACCAAATCTGGGATCTCAGGAAGGGCCATCCGGACTTTCTCCTCGTATGTTGATCTGGGTCAGCCATGTCCACGCGACGCCGATCTCTGACGGAGCGAACGCCTGTCGCAATCTGGCTCTTCTCATATGTAAACACGAGAGCAGGCAGTTAATCCTGTTTTCGGTCCACTTTGGTGTTGGCTGTCA
>DCWO01000009.1 GCA_002328865.1 Dehalococcoidia bacterium UBA2160
ACACACCTTTTGAGGGTACCTCACGGTTGCCCTGCCCAAGGGCTTGTTGATCTTTCTAGGTGCTCCGCCTTGGCTTCGATCACTGCCACAGGTTGAGCCTGATCGTTCACTTTCAATCGAAGCGTATAGTCAACCCTGCCTTCGGCTTGCTTCCGGGGAGTGCCAGCCACGATGTCAATCGCACCGGCGGTTTCCTCACGACGGATGAGGTCTTCCGTCTATCCGCGCCCGTGAAGGGTCGGATCGATCAGTTTTGCTCTCGTGTCAGCTTCGCCGTAGGTCAACGTATTGTTTCCTTTGGACAGTTGGGTTCGTCCAGGCCACGGTCAATCGAGTTCCGGCAACTCCTCGGGAGGCACTAAGACCCTGACCGTCTTCGGCTGGTATGGAATTCGATCTATGAACCCCAGCCCCTCCAACGCAGTCATCATATTGGACACCGATGATCTTGTCACACCGAAGTGCCGCATCATGTCACCAGTTGATGGTGGATGCCCGTTGGTCTGAGTGAAGTTGTGGATAAATGCTAAGTACTGTCCCTGCCTGAGAGAAAACGAGACCACATTTCGGCCCCGAGAAAGTATCTCGTTCACCCGATCCACATCGAAGGCTTCAGGATCGTAGTTGTCACCGACCCACAGCCACATGTCGATGTGATCGTCGTGATGAGGGTCTCTGAGAGCTTCTACAAGCCGCTCGTACCCCGAAGTGCCACCACAGTCTTCTGGAGGGCAGGCACCGTTCCCATCAAGGCAGATTGGATACGTTCGGCCTGGCCCCGCTTTTACTATCTCCTCAAGCACCAATTCGTGTTGCCAATAATCGCCGAAATCGTACTCGTAGTTCAGTTCGGACCCTTTCCCGTCAATGACCTGATCCAGGCGGATGGTCCTAGCATCAATCGCTTCGAGGTCTTCAAAGTCATCGGGATCGCCGTAGTACCGTCCTCCCTGCGTGAACGCGTACAAATGCGAATCCGTCCAGCCCATGACCGCTTGAAGGGTCTGGTGCAGCTCGTGGAGGTTCTTGTGCGACTGAATCTGAAAACTTCTCCAGATTGGAGGCTCGATCCCCTGAAGGGTTACCTTGATTTTGAAGATGGTGCCGGTATCGGTCATTGCGGTGTCATACCTGACTGGCCGCGATTCATTCCGCCGAGTCGAACATTCGCAGCCAGGGCTGGCAAGATTGGGCGCGTGTCTCAGGTGGCGTTACCCACTTTCACGACGAGGTACTTGAATATTCTGTTCGAACTCTCCGTGTCAAGATCCGAGAATTTCTTCCAGGCGAGTTTGTAGCGCCCAGCAAGGACTATCGGGCAGGCTCTGGCCCTCTTTGTGCCATCCGATGCCTTAGAACTCCAACTCAAAGTCCCTTGTTTCTCAGAGCCGGTATGGAGGCGGAACTCGGCATCGACGGTCTCACCTCGTACCGAATGTTTCCAATACAGACCATCGTTCGTGAGGAATATCGCGTATCCGACCGACGCTTCACCAGAGTCAACCGTTCTTTCCAATCTTTCGACATCGCGCAGGAAATCGTACCTTCCCTGATCTTGCGCTCCCTGGTTCTTCAAGCTGAAATGTTCACCTTGCGAATACTCGTCCAGCAGTTTCGTCTTGTATTTGAGCTCGAACGCGACCGTCAGGTTTGATACTCGGACTACGGTGTCTAAGTAAATCGGAGGCGTTGATCCCGGCACCCGGCGTTCCATTCAAATTTCGCTGTCTGGATGAGACGTGTGGATGTCCCATGCGAGTTGATGCTGAAAATCAGCTTCACTATGGAAGATAGGCCTCGTGGTCGCAAGCTGACCAAGCAACTTATGGATATCGAAATCCATGGGTACCTCCGCCGGTTTCTCACCGGACCATTTGATGAACGGCACCGTCTTCTACCCAGATGGCGCGGCGATATTCGATTCTAGCGCCCCAATTGAGTCGGGGTCAATCGCTGTTGTGGTCAAGGCAGCCTGTAAGCCGAGTTCTGTATCCGCCTGAGGCGGACGGCGACCATCTATCTAGGCCTGCCGTTGCCGGCAGGCTCGAGCGGCCAACCCGGGGCTGGGACGGGCGCCCGTAACCCCCTATTAGGCCTTGCTCCGAATGGGGTTTGCCTGGCCCCTGATGTCACCACCAGGGCGGTGAGCTCTTACCTCGCCTTTTCACCCTTACCCGCCTGAGGCGGGCGGTATGTTTCTGTGGCACTGTCCGTCGGGTCACCCCGCCCCGCTGTTAGCGGGCATCCTGCCCGTTGGAGCTCGGACTTTCCTCTCTTCCGCCGCGGCTGTGAACGCTCATCCGACCCCGGCCCGCTGGGACAGGGTTAGTCGTAACGAGCGATTCAGAGCCGCGCCGGAACAGCGGTCGCCCAGTTGCCTTGACCACGGATAATCTTAGCAGACGGGTCAACGCATCGTGGCGCGGCTCACGAGCCACCGGAACAGTCGCTCCGGCAGGAACCTCGCGCCAAGGATGCCGGCTCGGGCTTCGATGCTGACCGGATAGCGGAAACCGGACCGCTTCGACCGGATGATCTTGTGGATGACCTTCGACACCTTGACCGGATCGGATGAGAACTTTTCGTATTGGCCGTGCCTGGAGTTGTATCGTTGGACATACTCAATGTAGGCCAGCGCGGGGTCTTGCGAACGTTCGGCTTTCACCTGGTTCGCCTGGAAATCGGTTTCGAACAGCCCCGGTTCGACCACCGAGACTTGAACACCGAACGGCCAGAGCTCCGTCCTCATCGACTCGCTCAACCCCTCCAACGCGAATTTGCTGGACGCGTACGCTCCGTTGAACGGCGTCGCCAGCCTGCCGAGGACCGAACTCACGTTGACGATCTTGCCCCGGCGTTGCTCCAGCATGCCCGGAAGCACCGCCTTCGTCATCCGCACCGCGGCAAAGAGGTTGGTCTCGAACTGGGCGCGCAGCTCGTCGATGGACAAGCTCTCCACTGGACCCCACAGTCCGTATCCCGCGTTGTTGACTAGCGCGTCGATGACCCCGTGCTCGGAGATCACCTCGGGAATTACCCGCTCCACCTCGGAGTCGGAATTGATGTCAAGTTCGACTCCGTGCACTTCGACCCCGCCCTTGCGAGCATCTTCCCGCACACCATCCAAGCGGCCCGCGACGCGGCTGGTTCCGATAACCGTGTAGCCGCGCTGAGCGAGGTACAGGCAAGTTGCTCTGCCGATGCCCGACGACGCCCCTGTGATGAGGACCGTGCCGGTCTTGTGGTTCGCGGCCATGTTGCCTCTCGGAACGGGATTGTGGTTGAACGCACATTATATCCGAGAGGAATCGCCGACAATCCATCAGGGAATGCTCGATCGGACTGACCGTGGCGCGCAGAGCGAAAGAATGTGCTGCGTTCGACGGCGCCGGACGAAAGAGCGGCCTACTGCTTGCCGGTGTACGCTCCGTAGTATTTGGCCAGCACCGCCTCGGCCATCCTGCCGCGCACGCCGTCTTCGTCGACCAGTGGAGCATCGACCATGTGGTACGCCCAGGACATTGACCCGGCAATCCAGGGCCGCTTGACCATCGCCTGGAAGATGCCCTCAAGCTCCGTGGCCTGCGCCTCTTCCGGGCTCACCGACGGATCGTCGGAGACGGCCTGGGTGTTAATGGTGTAGAAGAAGACCGGTTTGCCCCATCGCTCCCAGATCGGGTCCACTCGCTCGGTGAACAAGATGTCGTAGGCGTCTCGCCATTGCGCCGCCGTGCTGGCGGCGGACAGGTTCGGGCGACCGGTGTCGAACGTGGTCACTCCGACTAGGTCGGCGAATCCGGGCAGGTCCATATCGAGGACGCCGCCGCTCACCAACACCTTACCGTTGTACACCCCACGCACGCTGCTCATAAACTCGACGAGGGCTCGATCGAACGCCTCGAACGACTCAATCGACTCGAATCCGCCGCTGCCCGGGAACACGTGGAACACGTATCCGGGCAACATCAGCAACTCAGCGTCGATGCTGGCAGCCGCATGGGCGTTCCACAGCCACAGACGCTCCGCCGCCTTGAGCCACGCTCCCCACCAAACATCGTCGTGCTCGCAGCACAAATCGTCGCCGCCGGCGGTCATCTCCATGTTGAACTGGGGAGCGATGAACACGTCGAGGCCGGCGTCGCGAACGTGCTCCGCTTGCACCGCGACGTTGGGCAGCGGCAGGCAAACGCAGGCAGACACCACTGGTCGAGGCTCGACGAACGGCGCCGGCATGATCTGCCCGTACGACCAGACAGTCGACAGAGGCACGAGGCTGCCGTTGTGCCGGCTCACGTCGTTGTAGGTGGACGGCGACAGGTCCAGGAAGTTCTCGGAGAAGAAGTCGTTCGTGTAGAATCCGGCGATGAAATCCGGTGCGAGCGGCTCCTGTGGTTCGTCGGACCAGGAGACGACCCAATCGTTGACCACGTGGCCGGTGAATCTCAAGTCGAGCACCCTGTTCGGGCCGTGCGCCGAATCGTCCTCGCGTTCTACACGATACCCGTACTGGCCGATCCCCGGCATAGGCAGGTCGGCGGCGTACATCCATCGGTTCGTCTGCTGCGGCGCGAGTTCGAAGGCGGCGCCGTCGTCGAACACAACGCGAACCGCTGCGCCTTCGGGCGTGGATGCGGGGACGCTGACGTGGAATGGAACAGTTACCTCTTCGCCGTGGGCGGGAACGGTAGACTCGCGCAATCCCACCCAGCGGTCGACGGTCACAACGTGGTCCGCGTCGGTGTCGCCGAATGACAGGTCTAGTGTAGACCGTCAGCGAAAAT
>DCWO01000170.1 GCA_002328865.1 Dehalococcoidia bacterium UBA2160
GGTTTCAAACCCTCCCGCCGCCGTGGGGCACAAAACACCACCGAACATCGACGTGAACGATGGCAGACGCACGAAGCGAACCATATACATAGGCTAAACACGTGGGAGGGTTTGAAACCCTCCCCTACGGACGCGAAATTACGGCGTGCCTCTACTCCAAAAACTCCGTCGTGAACGCCTTGGTGACGTCCACGGAACCGGCCAGCGCTTCGTACGCCAGCAGCGAGTCGTGGAAGGCCTGCCACTGCTCGGCGGTCATCCAGCCGAGGCCGTTGCTCTGGGTGAGAGAGGATTCGGCGTCCTCGAGCTCGGTCAGCAGCATGAATCGCATGTGCTCGCGGTCTTCGTTTTCGGCGTATTTCATTACGATGTCGAGCGTCTCCTCGGTGTTGTCGAGGGCGAACTCGAGCCCCTTCATCGTCGCTTTGACGAACCTGCGGACGGTGTCCGATTCGTCGTCGATCAGGTCCTGCCGAGTGATGTACGTCAGCCCCAGCGTGGGCACGCCGTAGTCAGCCGCGTCGAACACGGTGACGTCGAAGCCGAGGCCTCGCAAGGTGTCAGGCTCGTTCGACTTGAAAACAGCCAGGAGATCGACCTGTCCCTCAGTCAACACCCGGGGATCGAAGCCGACCCTGACCTCTCTGATCTTGGATCGGTCGACTCCCGTTGCCTCCAGTATTGCCAGATAGTCCGGCGGTACGCTGATCTTGTAGCCGAACGTTGCGCCCTCCCAGTCTATAGGCGCCCCGATGCCCGACTCGCTAAGTGACACGAACGCCTGCTGGCCTGATTGCCCGAACAGGGCGATCGCCACGATCGGAAGCTCAGGGTCGGCCCTGCGTTTGAGCACCGAGTTCGCGTCGGCGGTCGTGAAGTCCACGTCGCCCGACATCAGCAGATTCAGGTGCTCTCCCGTGGAGTGCTTGATGTCGACCGTCAGGCCTTCATCTTCGAAGTACCCCTCTTCCTGAGCCACGTAGGCGGCCACGAACGGCAGGTTCGCCTGGGGCTTGAACCCGGCCATGAACGTGACGGTCTTGGCCGGTCCATCGTCTCCGGAGCAGCCGACCGCCGCCGACAGGGCCGTGACAAGCAAAACAAGGGCGAACCATACGTATTTCTTATTCATTGCTCTCAACCTTCGAGTTTTGAATCTTCACTGGTTTACTTTCGCGGATGTCACACTAAGAACGACGACTCGTGCCAGAACAGCGCCTTTTTCTCCGCCAGCGACACTGCAATGGTGAGTCCGATGCCGATAATGGCCAGCGTGACAATCGCGCCGAACAGCGTGACCATATCGAGATTGCTGTGCGCTACTATGATGACGCTGCCCAACCCACGGTCCGCGCTGAACCACTCGCCGACGACAGCGCCGATAACGGCCAGGGGTATGGAAACCCGGAACGCGGAGAACAGGTACGGCATCGAACTCGGTATTCGCAGCGTGACGAATATCTCTCGTCGCGAAGCGTTGACCGACCGCAGGAAGTCCATCGCCCCTGGATCCACGGAGCGGAACCCCGTGATGCCGTTGACCAACACCGGGAAGAACGTGATGAGCGCCGTGATCAGGATCTTGGGCATCACCCCAAAGCCGAACCAGATGACAAACAGAGGCGCTACCGCGACGACAGGCGTGACCTTCACCAGGATGGCCAGCGGGAGCAGGCTGCGCTCCAAGACCCGAGAATGCGCCATCAGCACCGCGCCGGTGAGCGCCACGGTAGAGCCGAGGGCGAATCCGGCGAGGGCCTCGCTTAAGGTCACGGCGCCTTCTCGGACGAACAGGAAGGGGTCTTCGACCAATCCCCGGATGACATCCGATGGCGCGGGGACCAGGTAGATCGGCACGTCACGCACCTGAATCCAAACCTCCCAGACGGCGGCCACGACGAACAGCGCAAGCAGCGGTGGGACGACATACGCGAACCAAACCGGCAGCGCCCGATTGGCTCCGCCCGACTCGTTGGGAGCGGTGAGCCGCTCGTCAGTCCGCGATCTATCCATCCCCGCCTCCCGGCAAAAGAAGATCGTGCAACTGCTCAGAGTAGGTCAAAAACACCCGGCTCCGCTCCATCAATTCGGTCCTGGGTCTGGGCAGGTCGATGGGGACGATGCTCCTTACGTGTCCTGGTCGGTCCGACAGCACCGCGACGCGGTCCGACAGCACGATCGCCTCGGGGATGCTGTGAGTCACGAACACCACCGTCTTCTGATCTTCGTCCCAGATCCGCAACAACTCGTATCGCATCATGGCGCGCGTGATTTCGTCCAGCGCCCCGAACGGTTCGTCCATCAGCAACAGCGAAGGGTCGAACACCAGCGCCCGCGCCAGCGCCACCCTCTGCTGCATGCCTCCGGATAGTTGGGACGGGTAGTAGTGTCCGAACCGATCCAATCCCACGACGTTCAACAGGTCCTCCACCGAGCGGCCGGAGTCCCCGCCGTTGGCTCGATTGACCTCCAGCGGCAGGCGGATATTGTCGGAAGCGGAACGCCACGGCAGCAGAGACGGCTCTTGGAACACGAACCCGAGCTCTTTCTCGGCCTGCGCTTCGGCGGGCGTTCGTCTCCCCACGGCAACGGAGCCGGACGTCGGTTCGAGCAGTCCGCCGACGATCCTCAGCAGCGTGGACTTGCCGCACCCGCTGGGGCCGAGCAGGCACACAAATTCGCCCTGACCGACATCCAACGTTACGTTGTCCAGCGCCTCCAGCGTGTCAGCTCCCGTGCTGAAGCTCCTGGAGACGTCGGCTAGTTGGACGTGTGGGCTGGCTTCCGATTGTTCTTTCACATTAATGCCAACGACGGAGCGATTCGATAACGCCCGGTCCACGGTGTGTGCTCGGAGAACGGAGGCGCATCAATCGCGTTGCGCCGATCCTTGGATCGGGCTCCAAGCAACGGCTCTCCCATCACCATCCCGAGCCGCAGCGAAGGATCTCGCCCAACACGATACGCATCTGCCTGCGCGGCGCCAGGTTCTTTCCGCCTAAGGCGGACGGCCTCAGCAACTGTCTTAAATG
>DCWO01000049.1:0-1340 GCA_002328865.1 Dehalococcoidia bacterium UBA2160
CATGAGACCAAATCCGCAGATGAAGGTCAGATGCAGGGCGGCCAGCGCGTGGTCCGGCAGTAGCGGCGGCAACCACAACCCCGCGCACAGACTCCAAAAGGACAGCCGCAGCAGGTGCACGTGGATCCACGGCTGCGCCGGCGATCGATAGACGCGCAGTACCCCGAAGAGATAGCCGCTTACGATGACGGCACGCAACACCTGTCCGGTCACGGACTGACCTGCCGCCTCGATGGGGAAGCTGACCAACAGCGCCAGGCCGACACCGCCGAAGACCAGCAGTCGCCGATGCGCCGCCGGTGTTGTCGTCTCGGGGTCGGTCCGATTCCCGTACAGCAGTCGCGGTCCCAGATGACTGCCGATGCCCAGCACGAAGGCCAGCAGCATTCCCTGCTCGACCAGATTCTCACCTAGGCGCGGATAGCCGGGTATAGGCCAGAGGATCAGCGCGGCGCCTCTGATGGCGCTGATGAAACCGATGGGCAGAAAAGCGAAAAAGGGCGGTGGATCGTCACCGCGACCGTGCAGGCGACGAAGACCGAAGATGGACATATGTACTGCGAGCGCGAGGAACAGTCCTTCACCAAGGCGCAGAGAGCCAGCGGCGAGGGCCACAACCCCGGCGGTGCAGAGAAGCCAGCCGATGACCAGTTCCCAGAGACGTGTCGGGCGAGTCTCCAGGAAGCGCGGCAGCACCGTCATCAGAAAGCCGACGGCGAAGGCCATCTCGAAGCCCTGGATCTGCAGCAGGCCATGACCGATACCCGAGAACGAATCCGTCCACCCCATGCGGAAGGCTACCCACGGCCACACTCCGGGCAGGCAGGCAACGATACCGAGGGGGAAGAACACCCGGAAAGGTTCTTCGAGGATGACCTGCAGCCCGGCGGGCTGCAGGTCACACTCTGATGGTGGATAGCTCAGAAGCGAACGTCCGTCATCAGATAAAGAAACAGTGCGTCATCGGCGAGACGGCCGATGTCGGCGAAGCCGTCGGCAGCCAGTACATACGAAGCACCGCCGGTGAATCGCGCCACGCCGCGGTAGTCCCACCCGACGGTAAGGGCTCTCCGAGAAATAAGTACTAGACTTCATGATGTAGTTGGAGTCATGTTTGGAGCGTGGATATCGAAACGCTCCGAAGGAAATACGAGTCTCTTTCTCCGCTTTTGACGGAGCGCACCCGACGTCTGTGGGCGGCGGCCGAGGCGGCGGCCATTGGTCATGGCGGTATCGCCATGGTGTATCGCGCCACGGGGATCTCGCGGGCGCGGATTGCGCGTGGTATCCAAGAGTTGCGAGCCGAGACACCGCTGGACCCGCAACGCACTCGACGCCCT
>DCWO01000049.1:1683-2702 GCA_002328865.1 Dehalococcoidia bacterium UBA2160
GGGGGAGGGCGCAAGAAGACCGTCGAGACGGACGTCACGCTGTGGTCGGATCTCAACGCCCTGATCGAGCCGACCACGGCGGGCACCCCTGACGGCTATCCACTGCGCTGGACGTCGAAGAGTCTGGCCAAGTTGACAGCCGAGTTGCAGGCCATGGGGCACACCGTGAGTGCGAAAGTCGTCTCGGGCCTGCTGCATGAGCTTGGCTACACACTGCAGGCCAATCGAAAGTCTCGGGAAGGATCCTCGCATCCGGATCGCGACGCCCAATTCACCTATCTCAATGATCAGGTGTGTGACCATCAGGCGCAGGGACAGCCGGTCATCTCGGTGGACACGAAGAAGAAGGAGCTGGTCGGCGACTTCAAGAATCCCGGGCGCGAGTGGCGACCGCAGGGAGAGCCCGAGCGTGTGAAGGTGCACGACTTCATCGTCCCCGCCCAAGGCAAGGCGATCCCCTACGGGGTATACGACCTGAGCCGCGACGAAGGCTGGGTCAGTGTTGGCATCGACCACGACACCTCCAGCTTCGCGGTGAACGCCATCCGCAGTTGGTGGAAGCGCATGGGGCGATCGGTGTACGGCGGTGCTTCCCAGCTGTTGATCACCGCCGACGCCGGCGGTAGCAACGGGGCGAAAACCCGTCTGTGGAAATGGGAACTGCAGCGCTTTGCCGACCGCACCGGTCTGACGATCACCGTCTGCCACTATCCCCCCGGGACCAGCAAGTGGAACAAGATCGAGCATCGCTTGTTTTCTCATATCGCCATGAACTGGCGCGGCAAGCCCTTGGTGCGTCTGGCCACGATCGTCAGCCTCATCGGAGCCACGACCACCGAAGCCGGACTCCGCGTGCGCTCTGAGATCGACAAACGGTCGTATCCCAAGGGCATCACCGTGAAGGACGAGCAACTGTCCCGTGTCCGCCTCTGTCGGCATGCCTTTCATGGTGACTGGAACTACACCATCCGGCCGACGGCAGACCCATGAAACGCACCCCTTATTCATCCGTGAGCCCT
>DCWO01000161.1 GCA_002328865.1 Dehalococcoidia bacterium UBA2160
GGCTCAATTAATTATGCAACTCAATTCAGAGACAGGACACTAGTTACACGCCGCCGCCAATCCCTTGCGCGAGCCCCGAGACAAACGAAGAGCGGAACTGAACGCCCCACCGCCCGTCGATTTTGGTGAAGATCCAGAGCGTTGGGAAAGGGTTATATTCAGTTCCGTCAGCCCGTCGCCTCGATTGGTTGATCGCCAGATGCACCTTGTCCGGTCCGGATTGGACGGCCTCGATGGAGGTGGTCGCCGTGTGGTCCCATCCTTCCGCCTTGAGCGCCGCCGTCGTCCTCTCGCCTCCCGACTCGCGAAAATCGTCGGCGGTTTCCCAAACCTGAAACTCGTTGTTCGCGGACAGCCTTCGGTGTGGAAAGTGCATCTCAGCGACCATCGTTTCCATGTCACGGGCGTTGAACCCGGCGTTCCACCGATGGAACGAGGCTATGGCTTGCGGCTCGGAATCGGACATCTGTTGCTCCGGTGATCTTGGGATTCTCGAATGGCTGTCGACATCTCGTGGCGGGCGAGTCGAGGAAGCTCCAGGATATACGACCGGCGACCAGGGTTGTCAATCTTGAACGGCGAATGCAGGCGTGAATTTCAGGCTTGCCGCATCGCTTCACCCTCAACCACACGTTCCGTCGCCGGGAGATCGACGAGATTAGCCCCTTTTGCCCAGCGAAGGCAAAATCCGATAGACTTGCGTCGATGCAATCTCTGAACCGCCCGACCACTACATCTGCCGGCGTCATTCAAAGGGCCAGGGGAGTGTTCTATGGGTGGAGGGTTGTCGGAGTTGGGGCGTTCCTGCTGACGCTCATGGCCGTCAGCGTGTTCCAGGGTCTCGGCCTTTTCCTGGTTTCACTCGAAAGGCACTTCGGATGGAGCCGCACTGCCATGTCAGGCGCTTTCACGCTTGCCCGCGGAGAGGGCGCCGTGCTTGGCCCTCTGGAAGGCCTCCTCATCGACAGATTCGGCTCTCGCAAACTGGTGCTGGCGGGCTACTGCATCATCGGTTTTGGGTTCATCCTGCTCTCGATGATCCAGAGTCTGTGGCATTTCTACGCCGCCTTCATCATCATCACACTCGGTTCCGGATTGGGCGGTTGGCTCGCCGTGGTCTCGACCGTGAACAACTGGTTCATCCGACGCCGGTCGCTGGCGATCGCCGCAACCACTTCCGGAATCCATTTCGGCGGTTTTCTGGTCCCCGTTCTGGCGTTGGGGATGGACACTCACGGATTTCGTTGGGCGACGCTGGGCATCGGCGTGTTCATGCTCTTGATGATCGGCCCCGCCGTGAAAGTCATTCGGACTCGACCCGAGGACATCGGACTGCTGCCAGACGGCGATTCGGCCCTGACCCGCGCCAGTGATTCCGAAGACGCCTCCACCAAGGAAGGGATCGCTCAGAGCGAAGAGGCTGAGTTCACCGTGAGGCAGGCGCTTCGTACGTCAGCGTTCTGGATTCTGACGATAGTCCACATCTCGTCGACGATATCCATCGTCACACTGTCGTTGCATTTGGTCCCGAAGTTGACCGACATGGGTTTGTCCCTGAGCACCGCCGGCATCGTGGTGTTGACCTACACGGCGACAGCAGTGCCGACTCAATTCTTGGCGGGTTTCATCGCGGACAGGCTGCCCAAACCGCCGGTGCTGTTCGCCTTCTTGGCGCTTCAGGCGGCGGGGATGATGGTAATTGCCTTCGCCGACAGCATCGAGGTGGCGTTCCTGTTCGCCTTTCTCTACGGGATGGGATTCGGGGGCAGGGTCCCGCTGCTGACTTCGATTCGCGGCGACTACTTCGGGAGAAAAGCCTTTGCCACCATCATGGGTTTGTCCCAGATGCCCAACAACATCGCCATGATGTTCGCTCCGTTGTTTGCCGCTTACATGTACGACACAACCGACTCATACCTGATCCCGTTCCTGACGTTCGCGATACTGAACTTCCTCGGCGCCGTCCTGGTGCTCTTCGTCAGGAAGCCTCGATTGGCAGGTTAGTTCACGCCCAACCCGGTCGGCCATTCCCCACTGGCTTGCGACCGCGACGACGATCGTAGCGCTGTTCGCGCCGCGGGGCAGAGGATCAGGCGGGTTCGGTTCGATAAGATAAGGCCGGTATCACCATCACCGGAACCTCGCCGGACCGGATCAGCTTGTCTGCCACGCTGCCGATGAGCATCCGCTGCAATCCGCCACGTCCGTGCGTGCAGATAACGATGGCGCCCACGCCGTTTTCCTTGGCGTACTTCGCCAGCTCTTCGTGAGGTGAACCCTCCAGCAAAGCAGTCTCGGTCTTGACGCCGTCTCCTCGCGCTCGCGAAGCCACGCGATCCAGGTAAGATTGCGCCTGCTGGATGTTTGCTTCTTCGAGTTGCCGGCCGATGTCAGCAGCCTGCGCCGGGTTGATATCCTCCGACAGTCCGCCCGTGCTGACCATCATCGAAGGATGGCTCGTGAATACGTGGACCAGGTGCAATGTCGCACTTTCGTTCTTGGCGAGACTGATCGCGTGAGGCAACGCTTTTTCGGCTAATTCTGACACGTCCAGCGGGACAAGTATGTTCGAGTACACGGGAGACCCCCTCCACCGCTTCAATGCTGTATCTAGCGCCGACTCCGAGGTGGCGCTAGATACACCGAAACCCGGCGTGCCGAAAGTGTCAATGGCACGTGCGACACACTGCCGGCATCGGTTCGTGTCAAAACACAGTCCATGTCCGAGTCAATGGATCGTCCGACCCGCTTGACTTGACGGCATCCGCCCGACATCTACAATGGCTCTGGCACACGAACTCAACACCAACCGTTAGGTAGGGAACTGTGGTCGACGACCAGGATAAGAAAGAGGACTCGTTCGAGTTCGATTCGACGGGGGAGGCCGTCGAGTACGTCTCGCTGGATCAAGCCAGGCTCGTTGCGGTCCAAACCGCCCGAGAGACCCCCGGCAACTACGGGAGGTCCTACGCCGGCGTACGCATGGTCTTCGACCTCGTTGAGCAGGAGGAAAGAGAAGACTACTACGTCATAACGTTGTCTTTCCGACCCGAAGGAAGTTTCAGCGGCGCCCCTGGCCGAGAGCAGTTTTTCATCGAGAAAGGGGGCGGTGTCGCTGACCGGCAGGTGCTCAGCGGCCTGCCCGAGTCGGATCGCCGAAGACGTTTCCCGGTGGTTCTCGTTGTCGCGGCGGCG
>DCWO01000129.1:0-126 GCA_002328865.1 Dehalococcoidia bacterium UBA2160
ACAGATGGTTTCAAACCCTCCCGCGCACGCGTTGCCATCTCGGCCTTTTCTCGGAATCACGTCGGCCGTAACACCCGATGCCGCCATTATTCCACGCGAATCCCTCGGGAGGGTTTGAAACCCTCC
>DCWO01000129.1:515-3080 GCA_002328865.1 Dehalococcoidia bacterium UBA2160
TGGGCTGGTCCAAGCATCACCAATTCGGGACGATACACCACACGCCCGGCGCAACGCACCGCGGATACACGATTCTGACGGTTAGCGGCGGCGACCAGGCCATCCTCGTCGACATGGACGGCCGCGTCTGCCATCGATGGCAGTACGACGCAGGCATCTCTTACGCCCGGCTGCTTCCCAACGGCAACCTCCTGCTCCGCGCCAAGACGACCGGCGAGGTGGAGATGGTCCGCGGTTTGGGCGGCGCCACTCCCGGACTGGTGGAACTCGACTGGGACAGCAACGTGGTTTGGGAATACTGGGACGCGATGCTCCACCACGACTATGCGCGTCTTCCGAACGGCAATACACTCCTACTATTGTGGGAGGCGATGCCGCCCAAGGACTCCGCCGCTGTCAAAGGCGGGTACACGTCTGAAGACGATCCCGACCAAATGCTCGGCGACATCGTGCGAGAGGTTTCGCCCGACAGCCAGACACTGAACGAGTGGAGCATGTGGAAGAACCTCGCCCTGGACGAGGACATCATCTGCCCGCTGGAAGGACGCAGGGAGTGGACCCACGGCAATTCTCTCAGCGTCGCCAACGGGAACAACCTGCTGGTCTCGTTCCGCCGAACCGACACAGTCGGCATCGTATCTCGTGAGACCGGCGAGTTCACCTGGAAGTGGGGGTCCGGCCAGGTATCCCACCAGCATCATGCTACGCAACTCGAGAACGGCCACGTTCTGCTGTTCGACAATGGCGAGCACAGCAGACGAACCGGCGCCATCTCTCGCGTCGTCGAGGTCGATCCGGAGACCAACGAGATCGCGTGGGAGTACAAGGGCGATCCGCCAATGTCGTTCTACAGCTCCTACATCAGCGGCGCCGACAGGCTGCCCAACGGGAACACGCTGATCACCGAGGGCGCCCACGGGCGAGTCATCGAGGTCACGCCTCCGGGCGAGATTGTGTGGGAGTACTTCAACCCGTTCTTCTTTCCCGGCCGCGACAACGCGACCTCCAACGCAGTCTTCCGCGCCCACCGATACGGCCCAGACCACACGGCGCTGGCAGGCCGCGACCTTGATCCTGATCGGCACGCCAACCTGAATCGGCTGTACGCCGGCGGCGCCTAGACAGGACTTCGACAGCACCATAATACGAACTGGTGGCAACCTTACGCCGGTTGACATCCTTACGAGCTTGCGAACTCCGCTGATCGAACCGTCAGATTACGGCGCCGTCGATCGCCTGGACACATTGGACCGGACCGAGTCGATCGCCGCTAACCCGGTTCATGACCCCGGCAATGCTACCGGCGTCTCGTTGCCAGACTCACAGGCGACTCACGACGAGACCACGTGGATGGCAAAACGGTTGAGGTTCGGTCAGGCCAACACCTTCGGCCAGACGACTGCATTTACCGCAGGAGCCCTGGATAAGTCGATAGGCTAAGCCTGCCGGGGCATGAAACCGTTGAGATAGCCTGGGGATCAGTGTTCAAACGACGGGACCCCCTCGTTTTGCGAGTACCCACCTCATGCTACCTGGAGTAATTGCGCACCACGCCTTCGAGCGGGCGTTCCCCATTGATGGCTGATCCGATTCTCTAACTGGTGCAAGGCGAATCGGTTGGTTACGGGGTGACCCTCAGCGTTACCTCCCACCTAGAAAAATCGACAGAACCCAGAGATGCGGTGAAATTGCTGACGGGGTCTTGCCGGAGGAACTCGACGATGGCAGGATTGTCCAGCTCCGCAGCGTGACTCAGCAGCGTATCGGATTCTTCTACACCATGAAGTACTGCCACTCTGCGCGAATCGCGAAGCGACCTGAGGAGCGTTCCACCGACGTAACCCTCGGCGTGCTGCTTCAGCAAATCTAGGAACCGCTTGCGTCCGTCGACGAACTCCGATGCCGCTCCGAGACTCACATCACAGTTCCATACGTTGGCGGCCACTGCTTTGGGCGGAGCAGAAGCGTCGAACCCGTCATAAACGACCTCGCTCGCTATCGGAGCTACGACCGGAACGACGAGTTCGGTCGTATTGTACTCCCGGAAAAAGGCCGCCAGATCCCCGCCCAAACGCCAAGCCTCTCCTGCGGCGCGGTCCTCCCATCGTATGCTCAGGGCGCACAGGCCAGGCTGACCAATCGAGTGCAGGACCAAATATCGCGAGAACCTAGGCTGATTCTTCAGCACCTATCCTATTCGTTCTGCCACCGATATTGCCTCGTTGACCTTTCCGGGGATGGCTCTAGTCTGCTGTGTGACGACGTACATGATGCCTCCAACGCATTTCTCGATTTCCCGAGAGGATATCCACGGCAATGGAGACCAAACCCAGGATTAACCTGACCATACCTTCGTTTCCGTTGGAGCCAACCCGTACCAAAATTGGTCGACGACACACCTGGCACAGTGTTCCGTCGCGATCCGCATCAACTCGTTCCATGAAGACAATCCTGCTCGGATCGCCGACACCCAGGCTCAAATCGACCTCGCCCTCCAGACTCACGACTCCCCCACTCTGTCAGCCTGCCACGCCGCCGTTTTCGGTGGTCATCCCTGTGGACAGC
>DCWO01000171.1 GCA_002328865.1 Dehalococcoidia bacterium UBA2160
TTTCGCTGACGGTCTACAGCTGGATATTACGGCGGCTGGATCGACGAGATCTTGATGAGGATCACAGAGATATTCATGGCCTTCCCGTTCTTGCTGGCGGCGTTGACCATGGCAGCCGTCATCAAGTCCACGTATCCGCAGGTCCAAGGGATATACGTCGGAATGCTGGCGCTGATCATCTTCGCGTGGATGGGTTATGCCCGCTTGATCAGGGGCGACATCCTGAGCACCAAAGAGCGAGACTACGTGCTGGCGGCTAGGACTGTCGGCGCCAGCGACATGCGCGTCCTGCTCAGGCACGTTCTGCCCAACGCGTTCTACCCTACCCTGGTTGTTGCCTCGATGGACATCGGGTCCATCGTCATCTCGTTTGTCGCACTGAGCTTCCTTGGCCTAGGCGCCGAGGAAGGTTACGCTGACTGGGGCCAGATGATTTCGCTGGCGCGCAATTGGATCCCGACTCTGTCGACCCACTGGCACATCATCGTCTTCCCCGGCGGCGCCATCGTGCTGTTCGTGTTGTCGTGGAACCTCGTCGGCGACGCGCTACGCGACATCCTCGACCCTCGCCTTCGTGGCCAGGGAGTTTGACGCGGGCGTTCCGAATACCGGCAAGACGTGATTCGACGGGACCGCTGCGAACCATGCCGCCTTCGCACGATTCGCCTCGAGTCCCGACACATCGGGATCCCGGCCCTGTCGGGACCCGTCGAATATCCTCAGCAATCAAACCCGTTGCATCTGGGCTTCAGGACGTGCCTATCTCGCCGGCCATGTCCCGACGCATTGTCGGGCGGATGACGAGCTCTGGTATTGCCGTACGCCAGTCGAGCCGCGCGATGAGCGCGATCGCCGCTGCAGCGTCTTCCGCCGGCACCATTGTCTCCCTGGCCTCTGACGAGGGCGGAACAGGTCGGTTGTTCATGATCGGGGTATCGACTTCGCCCGGTATCACCACGGTGGCGCGGATGCCCGTGTTGACGTATTCAGCGGATAAGAAATGCGTGAAGTTGATCACCGCCGCCTTTGCCGCGGAGTAGCTCATCCCTGCCAGCAGACTCGGGTTGGTCCCAGCCATCGACGAGACGTTGATGATGGTTCCCCGCTTGGCCTCGAGCATCGAAGGAATCGCCGCCTGGGTGCAAAAAACCGTGCCCATCAGGTTGGACTCGACCACCTGTCGAAGCTCTTCGGGAGTCGTTGTGAGCAACTTCCGGTGGACCGAGCTGTGGCCCGCATTATTGACGAGGATGTCGATCTTGCCGTAGGAGTCAAGCACGGACTTCGTCATGTCGTTTACGGCCTCATGGTCGGCCACGTCCAATCCGAACGCCGCCGCTGTGCCGCCCGCCGCCTCGATCTCAGCCTTGACGTCCTCGACCTTGGAGAGCGTGCGGCCCACCGCTACGATCGTCGTTCCTTCCGCCGCCATCATTATCGCCGCGGACCTGCCGATCCCGCTGCCCCCGCCCGTCATTACGCATACCTTGCCGTCGAGTCCCATCGATTACCTCCACTGATATGTCTTCGAACTCATATCGAACCGGCGATCGCCGGCTCGTCCCGTCATTCTCCGATTATGATGTTCCAGGGCCCGTCAAGGCGCCAGAGCCATTCCGAGCAGGCCCGCGATCAGAATGGCGACTCCGACTATCTGGTTTGGAGCCAGACTCTCTTTGAACAGGAACAACCCGCCTAGCATCGGCACGACCGGATAGGCGGTCGCAGCCGCTCCAACGATCGACACAAGGCCGATCTCAGCGCCTCTGGCAAACGCAAAGTTGCTGCCGGTTTCCAATAGAGCCACGACGACAATTGCCGCCCCCACGGTCTTGGTCATCCCATGCCAAGGCCAGGCGCGCCGTGCGACGGCGACCGGAGTGATCATCACCATCATGAACACCTTGGACAAGTACATGGGCAGGAACCATCCCAAATCCTGTGACATGGCTCCGATGCCGAACTGCCACACACCGGCCCCGACCGACACACCGATGCTCAGCAGCACGCCCAAACCGAGGACTCTTTGCCTTGACCGCATCGCCCGTAAATCGACCGACGCCAACACGACCCCGCCTATCGTAGCGGCAACACCGACGAACTGCCATACCCCAAGATGCTCGTCGAGGAAGAGAACCGCCAACAAGACGACGATCACGGTATGAGCGGCGAGAATGGGGCTGATGACCGCCACCGGACCTAGCTGAAGCGCTTTGTACAAGCCTACGATGAAGGAAAACAGCAGCGCGGAGAGGCCGACCAGCTTCAGCCACTCGCCGCCCGTAATCGAGCCTAGACCCGACTCTACTGGCAGGTAGAACGAGAATGCCACGACCGCGATGAACTGAATTCCGAGGACCGTTCGCGGCACCCCGTACCGACGTGTGAGTACGGTGGCGATCACGTCGGAGATCCCAAGCCCGGTAGCGGCAACCAGCCCGAAGGCTATGCTCTCGAGAACCATCCCTTGCCGGTTAGGGCGTCATTGGCTGTCGCGATGTTTGTCCACATGCCACAGTCAACGCTTAACCCAAAACCGCCACGCCGATCAGCCGGCCCACGCTGTAGGTCACCGCCGCCGCGAGACCGCCGGCGAACAGCATTCTCGCGCCACCCAAAACAGCGCTCCGACCGGAGTTAACCGAGACAAACGCCCCGACCAAAACAAGCGCCGCCGCGCTGAAGACAGCGCTCAGGGTGAATGCCATATTTGCCGCGCCGACAGCGTATGGAAGGATGGGAACTATAGCTCCCAGCACGAACGCGACGAACGAGCTCCCCGCAGCTCCCCAAGGCGATCCGAGGGCTTCAGGGTCCAGACCCAGTTCTTCTCGAGCCATTGTCTCGAGCGCGACGTCGGGTTGAGCTATGATCCGGTCTGCGATTCTCAGCGCCTCTTCTTCGGTCATGCCTTTGGCCTTGTAGATCAGAACGAGCTCCGCGTGTTCTTCCTCAGGCCATTCGGCTAATTCGGCCGCTTCCACGCTGATCTGGTGTTCATATATGTCTCGCTGCGAGCGCACGGACACGTATTCGCCCGCGGCCATCGAAAATGCTCCTGCAAGGAGACCAGCGACGCCCGCGAGCAGAACGAAGTCGGCGTTGTCCGTTCCGCCGGCCACACCCATCACGAGGCTGAAGTTAGATACAAGACCGTCGTTCACGCCGAGGATGGCGGCTCGTATGCTTCCGCCGCTGCCTACCGCGGCATGAGTCACTTCACCGGAAGAGGAGCCGGTGGACATGGCCCGAAGCACGCGAGCGTGCTGTCTCTCGTCGGGGACCAGATCGGTGGCTTCGGGGTCCACGGCGTATTTGTTGATGTCCTTGGCCTCGCCCCGCACCAGCCACGGTATCACGATAGAAGATCCGAAGAGCTTTGCAATTGTCTGGTATGCACGGACGCGCGGTCCGCGGCCAGCGGGCTTGAGGGTGGTCGGGTCGATGCCCAGTTTCTCGGCCCAACGCGAGGCGTGACGCATCTCGGCCTGTACTAGCTCTCGAAACGCCTCAGAGCGGTATTCGTCCCCCTCCGTGTCGGCCAATGCGCCGTACATCGCTGCCGCTTCGAGTTCGGCTTTCAGGTATCCCTTGTATCGCTTTTCGTCGGAAGCAGTTAGGCGCAATTTCACCCGTCCAGATGGTTTTCACGTAAGCCAGGGTGTAAACCGGCGGATTGCAGCTGCAGATAGCGTGGTCGAGGATGCCTTCTGACGGCGCACACCAGCGGTCACGCCGCCAGGCTACCCGCTCTGCCGGAGAGATATTCTAACATATGGCCACTCTGCAACAATCGTCGACCCGCATTTCGCAGTGAGCCTCGTGCCGGCTTCGATTCGGGCGGCAGCCGACCGCTGGTCAAGGCTCACAGAAGGCACACCTGCGTATGCCGATCCCGCATGTCCGATTGGCCAATCAAGTCTGGGAATACGGTGCGGGTTTAGAGATTCAATCATGGACTCGAGTTGCGCGCAGTTGTCACTATCGTATTGCTCCTGATCCCCTGTTTGAGCGATGCCCTGTGACGCTGCGAAACCATGCTCTCTCTTGAGCGGCCTCGCTTCGGCCGATATGAACACTGTAGACCGTCAGCGAAAGTG
>DCWO01000156.1:0-14174 GCA_002328865.1 Dehalococcoidia bacterium UBA2160
GTATGGAAATCGACGAGATTCTTCACCTGCGGGTTCAGAATGGCGGACGAGCAACCGGGGACGACATGCGAATCGACATCCACAGCCACATCATCCCGCGACACTTCTGGCACGCCGTATCAAACGGCGACGACTGGTTCGGCGCCACGCTGGACATCGAGGGCGACCGGCGGTTCATAAACACCCGAGATCGTAAGGCCGGTCCGGTCGAGGCGAACTGGGAGGTTTCGCTCGAACAACGAGTCGCGCTGATGAACTCGATCGGCGTCGATATGCAGGTGCTGTCAACGCCGCCGTATTTCTTCAACTACCACCTGCCTCTGGATCAGTCGCTCGGCGCTTCTAAGGAGCTCAACGACGAGATTGCCGACGCGATTCGGGCATACCCCGGACGGTTCAGCGGACTCGCCACCGTGCCGTTCCAGGACGTCCCGACCGCAATCGCGGAGCTCGAACGAACGATGGGCGCCGGCCTCAAGGGCGCGGAGCTGTGCACCCACGTCAACGGCGTCAATTACGACGACCCCGCGCTGCTGCCGTTCTTCGAAGCAGCCCAGGATATGGGCGCCTTCATCTTCTTCCATCCGCACGCGCCAACCGCCATCGAACGCACGAGGTCGTACTATCTCGCCAACACGATCGGCAACCCGCTGGAGACCGCGATCACCGTTGCCAGCCTGATATTCGGCGGTGTGCTGGACCGACTGCCCGATCTCAAGCTCTGCTTCGCCCACGGCGGCGGATACGCATGCTACGGCATCGGACGCTTGGACCGCGGATTTCAGGTCAGGGACGAGGCGAAGGTCAACGATCTGAGTCAGGCGCCGAGCGACTATCTGAGACGGCTCTATTTCGACTGCCTGACTCATAGCTACTCCGCGCTGGACTACCTTCTCGAGAATGTCTCGGCCGACAACGTATTGCTGGGCAGCGACTTCCCATTCGACATGGGCTTCGACTCGCCCGTCGAGTGGGTGCAGCGGGCTCCGAACGTATCCCAGGACGACCGTGAAAAGATACTCGGCGGAAACGCGGCGAGGCTGCTTGACCTCACAGGCAAATGACCGTGAGCCCCTTCACTCCCACCACGCGTATTACAGATTAAGGACACCCGCATGCCATTGCCTGCATCCGACCCCATCGTCGTCGCCCCAACCCCGACGCCGTTCGACGCTGACGACTGCGTCGATCACGACGCCCTAGCTCGAAACGTTGATCGTTGGCTGGACACCCCGCTGTCCGGATTCGTCCTGGGTACCGCCAACGGAGAAGAGCTTGCGCTGAGCGACCGCGAGAAGGTGGACATCGTCCGGACCGTGTCCGACGCCCACGCCGGAGCGAAGTTCGTCATCGCGGGAATCGACGTCCCATCATCGGCGGAAACCGTGCGCCTGACCGAGGCTTATGCCGACGCGGGAGCGGACATGGTGCGCGTCCGCATCCCAAGGCAGATGACGCCGGTTGAGATCGATTCGTATTTCGACGCTGTGACCGCTGGCTCGCCCGTGCCCGTGGTCATAATCCACCAGACCTTCACCGGTGTTCCCGCGGCCTCTCCCGAACAGATCGGCGAGCTCTGCGCCCGCGAAAACGTGTTCGGATACATCACGGACCACGACGTCCGACTTGAAGGCCGTGTGCGGCTATGCGTGCCCGAGAGCCGACGTTTCTGGATATGCAATGGCGGTCTGCTGCTGCCTGGCACGCTTATGGGCGCCAACGGGGCGTGCATGTGGCTGGGAAACGTGGCGCCTGCCTTGTGTGCGGAGATCGTGGGCTCAGGCTTCGCGGGCCGCTTTTCAGAGGCACGGGAGCTGCAACGCACGGCGACACGGTTGGACGCGGCGATCGGCGCCCACGGTACGGCGGGCGTCAAAACGGCGCTGGGGTTGCTCGGATTCGAGGGGATGACGCCGAGACGACCTCGGCGAAGTTTGAACGAGTCAGAGGTGGGATCGATTCGCGCGGCGCTGGAGCCGGCGGGTCTGTTGTGACTCACGCCGCGTGGCGTGCTTGCGTTACTCGCGTTCACTCTCGCCGTCTTGCGCTGTGGCGGCGACCTGGTCGATGCTCGGAGGGGATTCGGTCCGGCCGCGGCGCGTGACGCGTCGCACCCCTGACGCCACCAGGCTCCTGAGCCCTGTTACTTCGCGATTGATCGCGGCGCCGAAGTGGGAGCTGTACTCGCCGATGTTTCGGTATTTTCCGTACCGCGCTTTGAGAAGCTTTTTGCCGGACTGTGATTGAAGGCTGACCAGCTCGCTGAGTAAAGCTCGCCGCAATTGTCGAGCCGCCTCATCCGGATCGGCGTGGGCGCCTCCCGGCGGCTCCGAAACGACCGTGTCAATTATCTCAAGCTCTCGGCAATCGCCGGACGTGAGTTTGAGCGACTCCGCGGCCTCGTCGACCCTGTCGGCATCCTGGTAGATCAATTGCGCGGCGTCTTCGGGCGAGATCGCCCAGTAGATTGCATGCTCCATCATCAGTGTGCGGTCTGCCACACCCATGGCCAGAGCTCCGCCGCTGCCGCCTTCGCCGAGGACCACCGATATCGTCGGGACGTCGAGAGCGGACATCATGGCCATCGTCGTCGCGATGGCGTTGCCAAGGCCGTGCTGTTCCGCCTCTTCGCTCAGATCGGGGCCTGGGGTGTCGATCATCGATATCAACGGCAGCCCGAATTTTGAGGCTAGCTTCATGCCTCGCTGCGCTTTACGAAACCCCTCGGGACGTGTGCGGCCCCCTCGAGCGGCTGGGTCGCCTTGTCGTCCTCTCTCCTGCGCCAGCAGGACGACGGTCTGGCCGGCCAGTTGTCCCAATCCACAGAGAACCGAACGGTCGTCGCCGTACTCACGATCGCCGTGAAGTTCGACGAAACTGGTGAATATTCGCGGGATATAGTCGGCAGCGGTCGGACGGGATTCGTGCCGAGCCAACTGGACCGAGTTCCACGCCTCGTGTTGGGGCGTCGAGGCGCTGACCTGTTGGGCGCCGTCGGCACGCGTCAGTTTGTATCGAGGGCCAAAGAGGTCGAGCAGCACTCCCAAAACCGTGCGAAGCTCTGTTCTGTCCGTAACGGCGTCCACTAGGCCGTGCTGTAGTCGAGCCTCCGCCATGTGAGATTCGGCTGACAGCGGCGCTTCGGTGGCCTGCTGTATGACACGGAACGACGAGAAACCGACAATCGCGCCCGGCTCCGCCAGGATAACGTCCGCCAGGTTCGCGAAGCTCCCGTAGGCCTGGCCCGTGGCCGGGTTGGCCAGCACCGCGACGAAGGGTAGCCCGGCTTCGTTCATGCGATTCGCGGCGATTGACGTCTTGGCCATCTGCATCAGCGAGAGCACGCCTTCCTGGATACGCGCGCCTCCGCTGGTGACGATTGCGATGGCCGGCAACTTACGTTTTACAGCGCGTTCGAGCGCCAAGGCGACCTTCTCGCCGACCACGCAGCCCATTGTGCCGCCCATGAACCCAAAATCTAGGACGATCAGCATCGTGGGACTTCCGCCAACGGTGCACGTTCCTGTGACCACGGCTTCAGTGAGGCCAGTCCTTCGCTGGTCCGAGAACAGGCGCTTGGTGTAGGAGTCCCGCGAAGAGAACGACAGGGGATCGAGTGAAATTATGGACCGGTTGATCTCGTGGAAACTATCGGGATCGACGAGCGAATCGATGCGCTCACGAGCGGTCATGCTGTAGTGGAATCGGCACTGGGGGCAGACTCGATACCGCGCGTAGGTATCCGATCCCGTGAGATCTTTCCCGTCGACCAGGCATGTCTCTCTGGCCGATGACTCGTCAGGAGTCTGCTGTCCTTTTCGGGCAGCGGAACCCCAGAAACCTGTGAGATTACGGACCAACCGCCCCGCTCCCGTCGATGAGGGCTTCGAACTTTAGCCAGACGTTATTATAACATCCCTGGATTTCGAGCCGTCCCCGGGGCCCACGATGCCTTCGTCTTCAAGTTGGTCCATCAGCCTTGCGGCCCTCGGGTAACCGATTCGCAAACGCCGCTGCAGCAGGGAAGTGGAGAGCTTGCGGTGGTTGTACGCCAACTCGATGGCCTTGCCGAGCATCGCGTCGCGATCGTCGCCCAGACCACCGATAGTGTCGCTCTGGTCGTCCTCAGCATGAGCATTGAGATCGATCCGCTGGAGTGCGGGCCATGGCGTGGACCGCCAGTGTCCCACGAGAGCTTCGATCTCGGTGTCCGAGATGAACACGTTCTGAGCGCGCGAGGGTTGCCCGGCGTCGATGGGCAGGTACAGCATGTCGCCCTTGCCGAGGAGCTTTTCTGCCCCGGCAACGTCGAGAATGGTTCGGGAGTCCACCTGAGAAGTCACCCCGAAGCTGATGCGGCTCGGGAAGTTCGCCTTGATAAGGCCGGTGACGACGTCCACGGAAGGCCGTTGGGTCGCGATGATCAGGTGTATGCCCGTGGCCCTGCCTAACTGAGCCAGCCGGCAAAGTGAAGCCTCCACGTCGAACGCTGCGGACATCATGAGGTCCGCGAGTTCGTCGATTGCCACCACCAGGAAAGGCATCTTGTCGGGCATGCGCTTGTTGTACGCCTCGATGTTCCGAACGCCGACCTCTTCCATTCGGCGATACCTGTCGAGCATCTCGCGAATCATGCCCTTGAGGTAACCGACCACCTGATCGGTCTCGACGATTACCGGAGCCATCAGATGGGGGATGCCGTTGTAAGGCGTCAACTCTACGCGTTTGGGGTCGATCAGCAACATGCGTAGATCGGCTGGAGATTTCTCCATGGCAAGGCACGAGACTATTGCGTTGATGCATACGCTCTTGCCGCTGCCGGTGGCGCCGGCGATCAGCAGGTGAGGCATTTTCGCCAGATCGAGGACAACGGTCTCGCCTCCGCTGCCTTTGCCCAGGGCGATCGGCAGGTGGGCCTTGGACTCAAGTTTCTTGAACTCCGGGCTTTCCATCACGCCGCGCAAAGTTACCAGGCTGGGCGATGGATTAGGCACCTCGATTCCGACCAGAGACTTGCCCATGGCGGGGGTCTCGAGACGGATGCTCGGGGTCTTGAGCGCAAGGGCCAAGTCCTTCTCCCTGGCGAGGATCGTATCGACTTTGACGCGGGTCTTGGTCTCGACCCGCTTGACGATTTGCTTGCCGGACTCGTCGAGCACCGGCCGGCCGTTCTCGTCAGTCTGTCTGGATTGCCGATGCTTGCGGACCCATCCCGGTACTAAACCGTACATCGTCACGGTCGGTCCGGGCCGAACGTTGCCGATCTCGACCTCGACGCCGTAATCCCCGAGGGTCCTCACTATGGTTTCGGCAGTTTCGCGGAGCTTTTCTTCGGTGATCGTGCCCTCCGGGGCGTCGTGCAGGATCTCCATGGACGGCATCTCCCACAGGCGGACGCCAGGGGCGGCGCCGTTGGCAGGAGGATCGTACTCAACCGGCTTGGGAGTCACCGCCAACGGCCCTCCTGGCTTGGCGCATTCGTCGTCGTTCGTGGACCAGTATCGATTGGCTTTCCTCGCGGGATGGAGAGCAGGCGGGGAGCTGTCCGGGCTGGCAATCGCCGGGGCTATCGGGAACAGGTCGTCGCCGTCTTCTTCCTCGTCTATCAATTCGTCATCGACTGCTTCTTCGGCAATGGCCGTTTCGGCCGCGGTTGATTCGGTCGTCACGGGCTCCGGTTCGTCGGCCTCAGGGGCGGCCTCGTCGCTCTTGCCGAAGAAGTCGCTGAACTCAGGCAATTTGAACTTGCCGGACGTTGGCTCCGGCGCTTCGGCGGCTTCCGGCTGCTCGTAGCTTGTCCGGGCGTATGGCGTGAGCAGTTCGGCTGGCACTTCGATCTCGGATTCCGGGTCGACGGTTTGAGCGCTCTTTGCGCGCCGGCGCTCAATCAAGCCGCGCACGCCCATGAACGCGATAAGGTACACGAAGACCGCGCCTTGGCCGATCAAAAGTCCAACGTCGATTGCCAGCGCGGGGGAGGCGGCTGCCACGGACACGAGGAATATGCCGAACAATCGCAGCGCGCCGACCCAGGTTGCGTCGCCGATTATCGCGTCGCCAACGCCTCCGCCCAGCGTGTTCTGTCCGTAGACGGAAAACCACCCGAGTGGGCCGTCGTATGGCTGGAAGAAGGAAAGGACGCCAACAACTATCGCGACACCGCCGATCGAGCTCAGCCACAGTCCGGGCTTCCGGAACCAGGATCGCTGTCTGACTGCCGCGAACGCGAGCGTCGCGACCCACAAAACAACCGGCACTATGCCGAGACCGACTGTTGAGAGCATATCGTCGCGTCCAGAAGTCAAACTCTCGGAAAGCGTTCCGCGGGAGAAGTACACAATCGCGGCGGCCCCGCCAACGATCGTTACAACAACCGCCGCGATGGTCACCCATGACGACCAGAACCGCGTGGCTGCGTCTGTTGAAGTCTGAATCTTACGCCCTCGCCGGATTTTGTTCATGATTCATGCCCTCGGGTGGTGTTGAAGCCAGAAGAAATGCCAGACGCCCCATATTTGGGCGGGAGAAACGCAAAAAAAGCGTGCAGAGACCGGCCTGTGCCGTGTTGCTGCCCCCCGCCAGTGAATATCAGATGACCCACCGGTCCGGGTTCAAATAGGCAGTTAGACTTTTTCTACCGTTGCCAGAACCGTGGGACGCCTGCGGGTTTCTTTGTAGAGAAAGTCGGAAACCGACTTGCGGATCGCGGCTTTCACCTGTTCCAAGTTTAGAACAGACGGCCCCATCTCTTCTAGGTGGCTAGCAGTTATTTTAGAAGTCTTTTCAAACAGGTCTTGAGAATCGTTCAATTCCACGAAGCCGACGGAAGCGATGTTCGGAGGGCCGACCGGGAGGCCTGTTCGGGAGTCTAGCGTCACGCTGACGGTCACAACCCCTTCGCGGGCCAGTCGTCGTCTCTCTCCCAAAACCGAGCTGTGCCTGCTCCAAAAATGTTGGCCGTCCACGAATACATGACCGGCGGGTACGCTGCCGACGACCTCTCCCCGTTCGGCCGTGAGCTCGAGAACGTCGCCGTCCTCCAACACAAACGAGTTGGATTCCGGAACTCCGATGGAACTGGCCAGCATGGCGTGGCGGACGAGATGCCGGTGCTCGCCATGTATCGGCACGAAGAAACGGGGACGAACCAGACTGAGCATCATCTTGAGCTCTTCCTGGCTGGCGTGGCCGTGCACGTGGACCATGGCAATCCGGCTGTACAGGACGTGGGCGCCCTGGCGGAATAGGTTGTCGATGGTCTTGGCTATGACGGTTTCGTTGCCCGGTATGGGGGATGCGGATATTATCACCGTGTCGCCGGCAACGATCTCGATGTCCTGATGCTCACCGTTCGCTATCCGGACGAGCGCTGAAGTTGGCTCGCCCTGACTTCCCGTGGCAACGATGACCACCTCTTCCAGCGGGAGTTGGCGCGCTTGGGCCATGGTGATGACCGTGCCGGGAGGGGCTGCGAGGTAGCCCATGTTGATCGCCATCTTGACGTTGTTTTGCATGCTGCGACCGACGACGGTCACTTTTCGGTTGCTTCTGACGGCGGCGTTGATCACTTGTTGGATTCGGGAGATGAGCGATGCGAACGTCGCGATCATGACTCTGCCCTTGGCGTCGCCTATCGCGCGGTCAAGGGCCTCTCCCACGACCTGTTCCGAGGCCGTGTAGCCTTCAACCTCAGCATATGTTGAGTCGGAACAGAGGAGCAGAACTCCGTTGTCAGCGATCTGAGAGAGGGCGGCGAAGTCCGTCGATTGCCCGTCGGCGGGCGTATGGTCGATTTTGAAATCGCCCGTGTGTATGACCAACCCAACCGGCGTAGTGATAGCAATGCCCATCGCGTCCGGGATCGAGTGACAGACCCTGAAGAACTCGACGCCAAAGCACCCAACGGTGAACGGCTCGAGCGGCTCGACGACTTGGAGGTCGGCGTTTTTCAACAAACCGCGTTCACGGAGCTTGACGGAGATCAGGCCGTGGGTGAGGCGGGACGCGTAGACGGGGACGTCGAGCTCGGGGAGAACATAAGGCAGGGCGCCGATATGGTCCTCGTGCCCGTGCGTGATGAGGATCGCCCGAACTCGATCCTCGTTTTCCCGAAGAAAGGTGATGTCCGGGATTCCGAAATCGATCCCGGGCATGTCCTCTTCAGGGAAGAGAACTCCGGCGTCGATGACGACGATGTCGTCGCCGTACTCGAGGGCCATCATATTCTGGCCGATCTCGCCGAGTCCTCCGAGGGGTATGACTCGCAGTGCGTTGTCAGGCATATTCAGGCTGTCACTCGAACATCGAGAGTTGCTGCGCGGGTTTTGCCGGCTCCGGTTCCTGAGCCTTTCGCGCCGCTTCTTTGACGCGTTCGATCAGGCCCGGCAGGCTCTCGAAATCTTTCTGGATTGCAGGTTTGAGTCCTGGGTTGTGCAGTGCGGCCGCGGGATGGTACATCGGAAACACAACGATGTCTCTCCAACGCCTGGGCCGTCCTCGCGCCCGGCTGATGCTCTCGCCGGGGAAGAACTTGGAAAACGAGAACCGGCCGAGAGCGACGATCACGCTTGGCGCGACTATCTCGATCTGGCGGTCCAAGAACGGGGTGCACGAGTCCAACTCGGAAGGCAGTGGGTCTCGGTTGCGAGGCGGCCTGCACTTGAGCATGTTGGCGATGTAGACGTCCGGCCTTTTTAGGCCAATCGCGGCGAGCATCTCGTCGAGCAAATGTCCGGCCGGGCCGACGAACGGGCGTCCATTGCGGTCCTCTTGTTGCCCGGGACCTTCACCGATGAACATGATCTCTGCTGTGAGTGAGCCTTCACCCGGGACAGCGTTCTGCCGGTCACGGGACAATTCACATTGCTCGCAGCCGTTGATCTCCCGAACGAGCACGTCGTATTCGGACACGATCAGCCCCCTGCGCAACGACGGCCCCGGTTAGTCGCCCGGGCAGTTTGTTCCTCGCCATTGCCCGACGCCGAGAGGTGTTCGGTGCGCACCCTATTGTTGTCTAGATGCTAATCGATTGCGCGGCGGGATGTAAAGCCTAGGCGCCCGAGGTTTGGGGCGGTTGCAAGTCGTGTCCCAGGCTGTTTGGCAACCGTAAGCGCCGCCGCTGAGTCGCGCGTTGGTGGCGAAGCCGATTGAAGCAGCGCTCCAGGCGTCTAAGAACCGGTGATCAGCCGGAGGCCGTAGTAGCCGGCAACCGCCACTGTCGTCACCTTGATCATCTTGCCAGCGACGACGATCACGAAGAACCTGCCGACCGGGTAGCGCCCGGCGCCTGCCCAGATTCCTGCGATGTCGAACGGGACTGGCAGTGTTGCGAAGGCGAACAGAGCCGCCCCGCCCCACCTTTGGGTGATGCCCAGGAACCGGTCGAACAACGCGCCTCTTTGGATCACTCGTTGTCCGCTGGCGCCGATGAGGTAGCCGATCATCTCGCCCATTGCCGCGGCGATGCCGCCGATCACTCCGATCAGCAGCGGGTTGAGCACCGAGCCCATCGCGAATGTGTAAGCGAGGGCGGGCGTCGGAACTATGACTGCGGCGCTGTTTCCGAATTCGGCGACGGCAACACCGAGATATCCCCAATTGCCCAGACTCGTGAACGAACTCCTGAAGTGGACCATCGCATACACGATCGCCGCGGAAGCGGCCAGGAGAAAAACGACCTGTAGCCCGACCGCGGCCCTTGTGTACCATACGGAACGGGCCGGCTGTATCGCGACATCGAACAGCTCCGCGGTGACGGTTCGTTCGACGAACAGTGTTTGAGGCGCCGCGATTACGGAGGGAGTGCTAGGGTTCAATGTAGCCTGCAAAGCTCTGCCTCCTCTCGCGGTGTTTCGGCGGTTCTGTACATTTGATGTTATTCTCTTTCGTCCGGTTCCAAATCATCTGATACGACGAATTCCGAAGGGCAATGTGGACGGCCTTCGGCTAGCCCAAAAGGTTGAGGCGCCCAGTCGCTCGCTGGTACTAGATCGAATCTTCATGAATGGTCGTGCAAGCCTGTCGTTGGCCGGTCGCTTCCTGTATAATCCGTGTTGGTCCGAACAAGTTGTATCCCAGGCGGAGGGTGGGTGATTGAATGCACTAGGCCGGCACTTGTTGCTGGAGCTAAAGGAATGTAACCGGGAACTTCTAGACGACCTCGATTTCGTTCGGCAGGCGATGCTCAGCGCCGCCAACGAAGCCGGGGCAACCGTGGTTGGAGAAAGCTTCCACAAATTCAACCCGGTTGGCGTGACCGGCATCGTAGCCATCGCCGAGTCGCATCTCTGCATCCACACCTGGCCTGAATATGGGTACGCGGCGGCGGATGTCTTTACCTGCGGCGAGGAATTCGATCCTCGCAAAGCTGCGGACATCCTCATCGGAAAGCTCGGATGCTCCGACCCCGTTATTGAAGAAGTACAGCGCGGCCTTTTCCCCCAAGGCGATGCCCAATCGCTTTCCGGCGTCCAGGCTCGATGATCGAAGGCCCGCCGGACGGTGACTGGCATTACGAACTCATAACGCCTGGACTGCTGCAGGTGGAGCGAGTCATCAGACGCGTCCATGCGGGCAGGACCCGGTACCAATACGCTGAAGTTATCGAAGGCGCCGCGTTCGGACACAGTCTCGTCCTCGACGGCAAGACCCAGTCCACCGAAGCCGACGAGTTCGCGTATCATGAAGCATTGGTTCAGCCCTCGATGATCGCCCACCCGAACCCTGTCGACGTGTTCGTTGCGGGGGGAGGCGAGGGGGCGACGATTCGACAAGCCCTCTCTCACAAAACCGTCGAGCGCGTAGTGATGGTCGACATCGACGAAGAGGTCGTGGATCTCTGTCGCCAACATCTTCCGAACCATCATCGCGGCTCGTTCGACGATCCGAGGCTTACTCTGCATTTCGCCGACGCCTTCGCCTATCTCGAGGAAACCGACGAACGGTTCGACGTCGTGATCATCGACGTGCCCGACCCGCTCGAAGAGGGACCGGCCTACCTGCTTTTCACGCGTGAGTTCTACACCCTGCTGCGAAACCGCCTGAAGCCGGGCGGCTTGGCAGTCGCTCAATCCGGACCGACGGGACCCGCGTTTTACGAGCAGTGCTTTTCGGCCGTCGCCAACACCGCCGCAAGCGTATTCCCATCGGTGATACTGAGCGAAGCCTTTGTGCCGGCTTTCGCCTCCACTTGGGGATTCGTCATCAGCTCTCTGGGCCCGGACCCAAGCGCCCTGTCGCCCGACGAAGTCGATAGGCGAATCAGCGAACGGGTCAGCGGCGAGCTTGGCTACCTCGACGGCATTACGCTGCGTGGCATGACGTCGGTTCCCAAATACCTTCGGGAGGCCGTGGCCAAAGAAAGCCGCATCATCACTCGGGACAACCCACTGTACGTCCCGTAGTCGAACGGCGATGTGTGTACAGAGTCGATGATGGGTCACGCTTCCGATCAGCTCTTGGGCGTGACGTGAATTCCCTCCGAGATCGGTATCCGCGAATCGTGAATTGTGATTTAATCTACGTCGATGGACTGGGCCGCGCGATCGGCGGACCGAGCTTTCGCGTTCCTTTAGACAGCCATTGACCTCGTCAGACTTGAGTGTAGATCCGGAAGTGCCCAATCGATGAATTCTGACATCCTGGCGGAGTTGAATCCGCGCCAACGAGAAGCTGCGGAGACCATCGACCGCCCGCTGCTGATCATCGCCGGTCCGGGCAGCGGCAAGACGCGCCTCATCACCTATCGCATCGCTTACCTGGTTCGAGTCGTGGGAGTTTCGCCGCGCAATATTGCCGCTCTGACGTTCACGAACAAAGCAGCGCGCGAGATGAAGAACAGGCTGGCGTCGCTCGTCCGTTTCGACGCCAATGCGTTGACCGTCGGCACGTTTCACAGTTTCTGCGCGAAGATCCTCAGAATCGACGGCGCGTCGATCGGCCTGGATCCCAACTTCGTCATCTACGACGACGGAGACCAACTCGACCTCATCAAACGAAGCATGCACGAAACAGACATCGATCCCAAACAGTTCTCGCCTCGGTCCGTCCTGTCCGGCATCTCCACCGCGAAGAGCGCGCTGCTCGATGCTGGCGGGTACGCTCTGCGCACGACCACTTACTTCGAGGAGATCGTTAGTCGGGTCTACGAGCGCTACGACCAGATCATGGCACAGTCGACCGCTGTGGATTTCGACGACTTGCTTCTCAAGGCGTACCAAATGCTGGACGGGCAGCCGGACGTCGCGAAGAAGTACCAGGAACGGTACGTCCACTTCATGATCGACGAGTTTCAGGATACTAATACCGTCCAATACGCGATATCGCGACAGATGACGCAGGGATATCGGAACCTGTGCGTTGTAGGCGATCCGGACCAGTCGATCTACTCGTGGAGAAACGCCGACATCCGCAACATCCTCAGCTTCGAGGACGACTTCCCCGACGCAAAAGTGATCGCACTGGCGCAGAATTACCGCTCGACTCAGACGATCCTCGACGCGGCAGGCAAGCTGATCTCGCCGAACTCCCAACGCGTCGAAAAGGAGCTCTTCACTGACAACGGGAAGGGCGTGCCCATAGTCGTCGAAGAAGGATACGACGATGAGGAGGAGGCCCGGAAAGTTCTGATGGAGATCGGCGCCCTGACTGGCGCCACAGGCAAGGACGGGCGACGATACGCCCTCGGCGAAATCGCCGTGATGTACCGGGTAAACGCCCAGTCGAGACTGCTGGAACAGGGTTGCCTCAGATACGGGGTGCCGTACCAGGTCGTGGGCGGCCAGAAATTCTACCAGAGACAGGAAGTCAAAGACGTGGTCTCCTACCTTCGCCTCATCGCGAATTCGGATGACGACGTTAGTCTCAACAGAGTCGTCAACCAACCGACGCGAGGCATCGGCCGCAGGACTCTCGATGAGTTGACGCGCATTGCCAGAGACCAGGAAGTCTCGATGTTCGAGGCGATCTCCCGAATATCCCCGAGCGACAGTCAAGCCGGCGTTCTGGCGACGAACCCGTTCACCACCAGGGCGACCAAGGCGCTGACCGATTTCCGCGATCTGATCGTCTCGCTCAAGAAACGCGCATCCGACGTCAACATGGTGGAGCTCATTGACGAGGTCATGGAACGGTCCGGCTACCTCAAGCACCTCCAGGAATCGACCGACCGGGGCGAAGACAGGCTGGACAACGTCAACGAGTTCAAAAGCGCTGCCCGCGATTACGTCAACATGGAGATGAGAGAGGCGCTGACGACTTTCCTCGAGAGCGTCAGCCTGGTCAGCGACATCGACGGCATGGAGGAGCGGCCCGATTCCATAACGTTGATCACGCTGCACCAGGCCAAGGGGCTCGAGTTCCCGGTAGTGTTCATCGTGGGCATGGAAGAGGGCTTGTTGCCCCACCAACGTTCGATGGAGGATCCGTCGGCGATCGAAGAAGAGCGACGCCTTTGCTACGTCGGAGTGACTCGAGCCAAAGAGCGTCTCTACTTGATGCGCGCGTTTCGCCGTGGGTTCCAGGGCGGCATCGGCGGCAGAGGACCGAATGCACCGTCCCGATTTCTTCACGACATTCCCCAGAGCCTCATCAGGCAACCGGTGCGCTCCGATCCAGACGAAAAGCCCGCCCCGCGTTCGAGCGGCGCCACACCGCGGCGACGACAGGGCGGAGAACCTTCCATCGGCCAGCGTCGGCCCGGGTCCGAATTCACAGGCAAGCCGAAAACCACGAATGACCGTGGCGTCAAGGGCAGGGAGGGCAGACTCGACAGGCGTGTCCTTGCCAAAGGTTCCCAAAACCCGCCGCGACCGCGTCCCAGACGTGCCGCCTCGTCCTCGAAGGGCGGACCAGGTTTTTCGACTGGAGATAAAGTTCGACACGGCACCTTCGGTGAGGGGATAGTCGTTAGCTGCGAGCCTTCGGGGTCGGATTACCAGATCACGGTGGCCTTCAAAGAAGGGCACGGTGTAAAACGATTGCTGCTGGGGTTTGCAAAGCTCGAAAAAGTAGGGTAGGGGCCGACGCCCGCTCCATCCGTCTGAGCGAGCTCTACAAAGAACTGGCGCCGAAGCAAGAGTGTCTCTCGACTCCGGCGCCATGGGCACAATTGTTGTGGACTACTGCCCGATTTGCACGACCGGCGGCTTGTTGATGACCTTGACCTGCGATGACCT
>DCWO01000156.1:14491-16182 GCA_002328865.1 Dehalococcoidia bacterium UBA2160
TGACCTGCGATGACCTTGACCTGCAACGTATCCGATCCGGAGCCGCCGTCGCCGTCCGTAACGGTGAGGGTAACGGAGTAGGTTCCGTCGTCCAGATAGACGTGCGTTGGAATCAGAGTGCCGCCCACGACCGTGCCGTCGCCGAAATCCCAGGTTGTGTTGTGTACGTCTTGGACGCCTGGGTCCAAGAACGTGCCGACGAATGAGATGAGCGAGCCTTCGTCCGCGGTCTGGTCCGCCCCCGCTTGAACGGCTGGCGGTTCGTTGAGAACATGAACGGTAACGTTCGAGGTGGTCGAGCCGCCGTCGTCGTCGACGACCGTAACGCTGATCGAGAACACCCCTTCATCCGCGTACGAATAGGTCATGATGCCCGACCCGTCAACCGGGTTCGCGCCAGGTTCGAAGTACCATTTGTAAGTGTGAGTGTCTTCTTTGCCTGGGTCGGAAACAGCGGCGTCGAAGGTGGTCAGCTCGCCTTCCGAGATCAAGCGTGCCGGTCCGAGGTTGGCCGTCAGCGGCAGGTTGTCGATCAGCACGTCCATGCTGGCCGTGCCAACGTCGCCGTCCTTGTCAGTGACGTCCAGGGTGACCTTGTAGTTTCCGTTGTCTTTGTTGATATGCGTCGGGACGAGGACGTTCATGGTTTCGACGCCGTCGCCGAAGTTCCATCGGATGCTGTGTGTGTCGAGAACGCCGGGGTCGACGAAGCTTCCCGAGAACGTTACGACGTCGCCCTCATCCGCCCAGATAGCAGCGGCTGAAAGGGCAGCTGGCGCCGCGGGAGCTGGCCCGCCGAACGGCGGCGTCGACAGCGCATTGGCCGTTGTAGGCAATGGAGTCTGGCGCGCGCCGATCATTACCGAGGCGAGCTTCGCCGCGCCGGCGATGGACACAGGCCCCTGCGCAGGCGTGATCCCTGCCGCTGACGAGATTGTCGCCGGTGACTGGAAACCGAACGGTGAAGGCGTTTCCGACGCGTCTCCGACGGGGTAGGACATCGAAAGTCCCAACTCTTCCGCCAAGGGACCGGTCAGGGTGAGCAACTCGCTGAGGTCACTTTCGACCTTGGCCTCGGCAATTGGCTCCGCCAGATGAGGCGCCTCAACGACAGCGGAGTGCTCGTCGACCGCTTCGGCCGCGCCGCAAGCGACAGCTGCGGACAGGGCCGCTGTTGCACACAACGTCCATAAGGGTGTGGCAATGCGTTTCGATCGAAGCCAACTTTGCGGATTCAGTGCATGCCCCCAGAGTCCTAAAGTAAAAACCGATGCATTCAGACCATTCCGTGCCAAGGCTCAAAAAAGTATAAGGGATGATCTTAGATTTAGATTAGGTTTTGGTTTAAGATAGTGTCAAGGCGGTGTTTGGACCCTTTTATCGGCACTTTGGGAGTTCGACAACGTGACGAGCCAACGCGCGGACAAGGGAGTGCAGTTCAGCAACGCCCGGCGCCGCGTTGAACAGCCAAGGGGACTGACCGTCGCGGACGTGCCGAGGGGTGGTTCATACCGGGAATCGTTGACCCGCATGAGAGGTGTGGTAGCGCGTACGGGATTCGAACCCGTGATCTCCACCTTGAAAGGGTGGCGTCCTAGGCCGCTAGACGAACGCGCCACGCATCGGCGTCCCGGGGTCGATCAAGCTTTTCGGTTTGTTGGTAGCGCATACGGGATTCGAACCCGTGATCT
>DCWO01000078.1 GCA_002328865.1 Dehalococcoidia bacterium UBA2160
CCATTTGAGCTGACAGCCAACAGAACCGTCGACGCCGCGGCCGACGAGTGAGACGCGCCAGAGCCGGCTCGGAGGCGGATTTCCCGGTCGCCGGCCAAGCCCACAACCAACATCAGGACAGTGGCCGAGATCATATACATGAGGCAAATGCGAAGTTTCATGGTCACTCCCTTTCGGCCAGCAATAATAGGGCAATGTGCATGCAATTGCCAGGCGTGCGCTGGTCAGATCACGTCGGTCTTCTGGCCGATCGCGGCCAAAACAATGAGAAGCAGCTCATCCAGGGCGAAGCATGGCCGCGTCATGTGTCCAACGGCGCTGCCTCGGTCTACCAGGTTGACCCTCGAACAAGCCGGAGATAGAATCGCGGTGACTGAGATCGAGAATCGACACAGGAGGCAATCTCTGATGGCGATCGTGGGATCGGGCGACTACAGGTACGAGCGAGTTCCGTCGTGGCCGAACATGCCAAAGTACTGGGCGTTCGGGGCCGCGTCGGACGGTGCGGTCAACTCCAAGGACGAGGTCCACATATTCAGCCGGGGCGACCACCCGCTGACGATCTGGGACCCGGACGGCAATTTCATCTCGTCGTGGGGCGAGGCGACATTCTCCGCCAACCCGCATGGCATCTACATCGCGCCCAACGACAATGTCTGGCTCGTGGACCGCGACTACCACATCGCGACTGAGTACACGCCGGGCGGCGAGACGATCCGGACGTTAGGAAACAAACTCGCGCCCTCGCCTTCGTTCCAAGGCATGCCGTTCAACATGCCGTCGGGAATCGCGATTGCTCCCAACGGCGAGCTGTTCGTCTCAGACGGCTATGGCGGGCATCGTGTCCACAAGTTCAGCGCCGAGGGCGAGCTGCTGCTCTCGTGGGGCAAGCAGGGCACGGGCCCCGGTGAGTTCGCGTTGGTCCACAACATCTGGGTGGACAAGGACAGCCGAGTCATCGTCTGCGACCGCGAAAACAACCGCATCCAGATATTCGACGCCAACGGCGCTTTCATCGAGGAGTGGACCGACATGGTTCAGCCGGGTGACGTGTGGATCCACGACGACCTCGTCTACGTCATCGAGCAGGGCGGCGGCAACGCGGTCAGCATCTGGACGCCGAACGGCGAGCTCGTCACCCGCTGGCGCGGCAACGAAGGCGCGGGGCAGGGCACGCTCTTGGGCGGACACGGCCTGTGCGTCGACTCGCACGGCAGCATCTACGTAACCGAAATCGGCCAGGGCGAGCGCGTGTCCAAGTTCGTGCGTGTGTAGTGTGAGGTGAGCAGGGGCTCGGCGTGAACACCGAGGCCACCGGTGGCTTGGCGCGCCGGCGCTCTGGGCGTTCACGCCCAAGCCCGCGTCTCGCTTCTACGGCGCCCTCGCCACCGCCAATCCCACGACGCTCGACGCGCCGGCCTGCTTCAGCGCGGATGCACACGCGGACATCGTCGCGCTTGTCGTCACCAGGCCGTCAACGAGCATAATGCGTCTACCGGATAATTCATCCCCACAGGAGAAGTTGTCCAGGACGTTGAGCCATCGGTCGTCTCGATTCGGGCTCAGAAGCTGGGATCGGGCGTCGCGAGTTCGCAGAAGCACGTCGCTCACCACCGGGACGTCGACGAGCTTTCCGAGCTCGGTGGCGATCAGCACGGCCTGGTTGAAGCCTCGCGATCGGAGTCGCCGAGGGTGACTCGGCACGGGCACGATGACGTCGGCGGCGATGGGTCTGGCTTCGAGGAGCGCCGCCAGCAACTCCGCCATCTCCGGCGCCACTGCGCGAAGATTGCCGAATTTGAGCCGTGTGATGGCGCCGTGAATGGGACTGGTGTCGACGTACAGGTACGCGGCCGCGATTCGATCGATCTCAGGGACTTTGCTTCGACACCATCGGCACGTTCCGGAGGCCCCGGGTCGAGCGCATACCTGGCAGTAGGGCGGACGAAGCCGGGGCATCGCATCGCGACATACCTGGCAGATCGTCTTGCCTTGCGCGCCGCACCCGAGGCAGTGGAGTGGGTACAGTGTGTCCAGGGCTTCATCGGCGACTTTGGAGAGCGCTGCCCGCCAACCGGCGCGCAGCAAACCAGTGGTTGGAGAGCCCTGCTGGTCTTGTTCACGAGGGCGATCCGAGAGGTCCGTGCGCCGGCGTTCGTGGCCTGAACGATCAGGACTGGTCATCGATTGCTGCACCCTTAAGGGTCACCCGGCTCAGCATATGCATCCACGACGCCTTGGGCCGGTCACCCCACAAGCCAGCGGCCGAGATCGTCGCGGTTCTTGTCGAGCCAGCCGATGTTCAACGACATTCGTTCGAGCGACTGCCTGACGGCGCGCTCGGCGCCGGGGACCGGATTGTCGGTGAAGAATCGCTGAACGTCTTCGCGGCGCTCTTCGGTCGTGAACATCGACGTGAGGCTGACGAGGTGCATGAGGCCGAAGCCGCCCTCACCGTATCTGCGGTCGAACTCCGCCCAGTTGTCCTTCACGAACTCCCACGCTATGTCGAGTCCATGCCGGTTGCCGGCAACGGCAGATACGCCCCGGATGGTGTCCTGGCTCCGCACCTCAGGACCCAGCGATCGCTCCAGCGTCTCCTTCAGCAGATCGGGCTGGGTGTAGCTGCACAGCGCATACAGGAAGCGGATCTTCTGCTCATGCAGCGTTTCGGCCTTTTCCAGGTCCCACATCAGGTCGTAAGTTGCCCGGCTGCCTCGTTGCGCGGCCATCGCGAACACGACGGCCCGAGTGTCCGGGTTAACGTTGGCGGGGTCTTCGACGTAGCGTTCGAATCTTCGACTCGCCTCGGCCAGAGTGTCCTCGTCCTCGAAGTGGCCGAGCTCGCTCAGGGCAGTGCTACGAAGGAGGGCGTCGCGGTGTCCCTCGTTGGGAGCTGCATCCCAGCCGATCTGGTCGCCTATCGGCTTGAAGATGCCGCGGGCGAACGCCTGGAAGCGAGGATAGAACTCCTCGGTCGCCACTAGACCGTCGAGACCGTTCAGGTTGGCGGCCAGATCACCGCAAACCGATGCGTCGTTCTCCGCGGCATATGCCTCTGCGATCGTCAAGAAGTCGGTTGCGGGCAGATGTCCGGCCTTCGCCAGGGCGTACGTGTCGTTTTGGATTCCCAGCCTGTCCGCCGCAGGAAGAGTCTTGCTGCGTATCGGGGCGACAAGCTTTTGGAGTTCATCTGTCGGGTACCGTACCCGGTAGAACGCGGTGTGGAGCGGGTTGACTTTGATCCACTCGTCAGTGGTGCCGTACGAGGCCGGCTTCAAGCTGACCGTCGTGGCATCGGTTTCCATCAGGGTGCGGACTGGATTTGCGTCGCTGGCCGTGCGGGCGCCAACCGGAACCTTCCATCGGCCGTCCCGCGACTCACCGGCGCCCAGGACGTCCTCGTACATGAAGCGGCGTTGAGTCAGCCCAACCTCCATGCCGTCGGAGTTTCTGTCGACGCTGACGTCCAGCACCGGATAGCCGGTCTGCGTGGTCCAAGTGTCCATGATTTCGGCGACGGGCAGCCCCGACGCCTCGCCGAGTGCGTTCCACAGATCGCGGGTTCGGGCGTTGCCGTACCTGTGCCGGTCCAAGTAGATGCGGAGGCCGTCCCGAAAGGTGTCCGGGCTCAGGTACTGCTCCAGCATCCTGATTATCGACGCGCCCTTGCTGTAGCTGATCGCGTCGAAAAGCTGCCCGATTTCGGCAGGGTTGTTGACTTCTTGCTCGATGGGATGCGAGTTCGCCAGGCCGTCCAAGCTGAGGGCGGTCGTGGTGTCGTGGGTGAGGAACTGGGTCCACATCTCCCACTCCGGGTGCAGAACGTCAACGGCTTTATCTCCCATCCACGACGCAAAGCTTTCGTTGAGCCAGAGATCGTCCCACCAGGCCATCGTGACCAAGTCTCCGAACCACATGTGGGCCATTTCGTGCGAGATGATGGCCGCGACGATTTCGCGTGTGACCGCGGAGCTGTGGTCCGGGTCCACCAGCAGCGCCGTCTCTCGGTAGGTGATCGCGCCCCAGTTCTCCATGGCGCCGGCGGCGAAATCGGGGATCGCCAGGTGGTCCAGCTTGGAAAGCGGGAAGGGGATTCCGAAGTAGTCGTTGAAGTAGGCCAGGAGGTCTATCGACGTCTCGAGAGCGAACCGGCCCTTCTCTTCGTTGCCTTTCGTCGCCCACACGCGGATCAGCGTGCCGTCCGGAGTCGTGTCTTCGATGCAAGCCAGATCGCCGACCACGAAGGCCAGCAGGTACGTAGACATGACAGGGGTGGGCGCGAACCGCACAGCGATTCTGGAGCCGGATCGTTCATCGCGGGATACGATCTCGGTGTTGGACACAGCTTCCAGGTGAGACGGAACGACCAAAGTCACGTCGAACGTCGCCTTCCGGGCAGGCTCGTCCCAGCAGGGGAAGGCGCGCCTGGCGTCGGTCGACTCGAACTGGGTTGCGGCCAGGTGCTTCTCGGCGCCGTCGAGGTCCTGGTAGTCCGAGCGATAAAAACCGCGAAGTTTGTCGTTGAGCTCGCCGGTGAATCCGATGGCCATCGTGGCTGGCCCTACAGGCAATGCCGATTCGAAGACGAACGTCACGGTCTCCGCGTCGGCGTCGAACACGGTTTCCCGCGCCTGCTGATCCGACCCTGCCGCGGTGACGAAGCACGACTGAATCTCGATCTCCATGCAGTTGAGGACGATTCGGTCAGTGGGTTGGACGATTTCGAGCACCACCGTCTCGGAGCCCTCGAACGTGAAGTTTTCGAAATTCGGCTCCAGCTCCAGGGCGTACCCTCTCGGGTTCACGTCCTGAGGAAGCGCGTCGGGTGTCGATTCGGTCATATGGTTGTTCCTGTCAATTCCAGAATCGGGATGGCAAAGTCATCGACACCGTCGATGCATGGCGTCGTTTCAGTCGGTCACGCGCACGACCGCCCTGGGATCTCGGCGATGGCCAACGACCCAGACGATCACTCGCGACGTGTCGACAACGTCACTTAGCCGTCCAGTTGGGTTTGCGCTTTTCCGAGAACGCCCGCGGGCCCTCAACACGGTCAGCAGATGCGACCTGGAGCCGTTGCTGGCTGTAGCTTCGGGCGAAGGCAATGTCGAGAGGCGAGTCTAGTCCCTGCAGCGCCATCTGTTTGCTTGCTCGGACCGACAACGGAGCGCATTCGAGTATCTCACTCGCCCAGCGTTCTGCGGCAGGCATCAAGTCGGCCAGAGGCACGACCTCGTTTACCAGACCCAGACGATGCGCGTCCTCGGCCTTGATTCTCGTCGCGGTGAGCATCATGCCCATGGCGATCTTCAGCGGGATGTGGCGAGGCAGCCGATGGACTCCGCCGGCGCCCGCGTAGAGCCCGACCCGCGGCTCCGGCAATCCGACCTCAGCGTGGTCGGCGGCGATCACGATGTCGCACGCCAAAGCCAGCTCGAATCCGCCGCCCAGCGCGTAGCCGTTGACTGCCGCGATGAGCGGCTTCCAGCAATCGAACTCGGCCGTGATGCCGCCGAACGGCACCCGTGCCGCAGCTCGCTCAGGCCGGTCGCGATCCTGATCTTGCTCGGCCGTGTACCGGAGGTCGTTTCCGGCGCTGAACGCGCGGTCTCCCTTGCCGGTGAGTATCGCGATCCAGACTTCGGGGTCGTCTCGGAAGTCCTCGAAAACCTCGCGCAACTCGGCGCTGGCAGGGGGATGTAGGGCGTTCAACCGCTCCGGCCTGTTGATTGTGACGTAGGCGAGTCGCCCCTTCTTCTCGTATGTTATGTATTCATATGCCATTGATGCACCTCTGTTTTCCACATGATCTCAAGACGCGAGTATATCAGAATGGCGCCTCTCTGATAACCATAAGCACTGCCGAAAGCGCTGACAGGAACGTGCCTATTTTGCGTGGATGCGACCGGTCGCAAGGTTTGCTAGAATGGCGGCGCCAAATCAAAAGAAGAAAGCGCGAACGGGAGGCGTCAGACATGAAGGTCACCACCGCTTTGAGCGGCCGTAAACCCAGTGAGATCGCGGAATCCGCCAAGCGGGCTGACCGGCTTGGGTTCGACATCGTCTCGTCGAGCGAGACCAATCACAACCCGTTCCTGCCGCTTGCCATCGCCGCCGAGCACACCGAGAACGTGACCATGCGCACGTCGATCGCGCTGGCGTTCGCCCGAAGCCCGATGGACATGGCGTACATCGCATGGGACCTTGCCGACCTCTCCCAGGGCCGGTTCACGCTTGGGCTGGGGAGCCAGGTCAAAGGGCACATCGTCCGACGGTTCGGAATGAATTGGTCGGCGCCGGCGCCCAAGATGCGGGAGTATATCAAAGCGCTTCGACACATCTGGAACGCATGGCAAACCCAAGGCAAGATCGAGTACTTCAGCGACAACTACAACTTTAACCTGATGCCGCCATTCTTCACCCCGGAGCCGATCGACCACCCGGACATCAAGGTTTACATCTCAGCCGTCAACACGAACATGCTCGGAGTTGCAGGCGAGGTGTGCGACGGCGTGCTCGTCCACGGATTCAGCACCCACAAGTACACGCAAGAATTCATCTTGCCCCAGATCGCCAGAGGCGCCTCTCGGGCCGGACGCACGCTGGAGGACCTGGACATCAGCACCGGCGGATTCATCGTCACGGGCCGCACCGAAGAGGAACTCGAGCAGCAGCGACAGGTCACCAAGCGACGTATCTCGTTCTACGCGTCGACTCGGAGCTACCTCCCCGTGATGAGCGCCCACGGATGGGACGACACGGCAGCGAAGCTCTACCGCATGTCGATCGACGGCAAGTGGGGCGAGATGCCCGGCCTGATAACCGACGACATGCTCGACGCCTTCTCCGTAATCGGCACCCACGACGAGATCGTGCCTAGACTCAAAGCCACCTACTCTGGCTACGCGTCGTCAATCGGCTTCGACATCCCGACCCCAACCCCCGCCGACGAAGACCGCCTGAAAGGCATGATCGAGGAACTGCAGAAACCGTAGCGGGCAGGGGAGCGGGACTCGGCCCAAAGACTTGGCCATCAGCCATCAGCCGTTAGTGCTCTGGCAGTTCACGGCCAAGCTGGCATCCCTCAACCAGCGTGCCTCGCCGCGTTGGCGCCGGCTATGCGACCGAACACGGAGCCCAGCATGAGGCCCGAACCGGTCGAGAAGTGCCGGTAGTACAGGCCGCCGATGGCCTCGCCTGTCGCGAACAGTCCGGGGATCGGCTCGTATGCGCCGTCGAGGACGCGTGCTTCCGGGTCCACGGCCAAGCCTCCGTACGTAAAGAGGATTGTGGTGGTTACCCTGTAGGCGACGAACGGCGGCTGGTCCAGGCGCCGGGCCCAGTTGGACCTGGGCGGAGTCAGACCGACCGCGCCTTTGCCGTCTTTGATGTTCAGGTTGAGGACCCCGTCCTGCACCGCTGCATTGAACTCGGTCATTGTGTTCCGAAGCGTTTCAGGGTCCAGGCTCAGCTCGTGAGCTAGTTCCTCCCAGGTGTCGGCGATCACGGGACGGCCGCCCACGGCGTATGGGCCTTCGACCATGGGGGCGGTTTGCTGATCGAAAATCTGGTAGGCCACCCCGTCGGGTTGGGCCCAGATTGCCTGCCCCAGTTCGACTCCGCCGGTGGCGTGGAAGTCGGCGCCCTCATCCGTAAAACGCCGTCCCTCGGTGTTGACCATGATTCCCAGCCTGCTTGAGTTGCGGGAGTACAGGTTGCCCATCGTCAGGACCCCGGCGTCGGGCGAGTCCAGGTCCGCGGGCGCGGAGTCGCTGCGCGACCAGGCGCCGCTTGTGAATGCGCCGATCTCCCGAGCCCTGTCCAGAACCTCTCCGGTGTTGTATCGAGAGCCTCGAACTTTCATCCGATCCCAACCTGGTCCCAGGTAGCGTGCGCGCATCTCCGGGCTTGCCTGGAATCCGCCGCTTCCCAGCACCACGGCGCCCGCTTCCAGCGACTGGATCTCACCGCCGGTCTTGACCCGCACGCCGCAGACCCCGCCATGATCGTCAGTGAGAAAACCGACGGCAGAGGCGCTGCACACGACGTCGACGCCCTGTCCCTCAGCCGCGTGGAAGAGTTGCTGCATGAGTCCGGCGCCGCCGCCCCATGCCGTGAGCTCGTTGCCGGGCAAGAAAGTGTCGCGATCTTCTTGTCGAGGTGACTGCCGGTTCAACTCCCACCGTACGCCCAGCCGCGTCTGCATCCAGCGCATCGTGTCGTACGACTCGTCCACAAGCACGCGAACGAGTTCGGGGTCGGCGCGCCCTTCGGAGAGTCGGATCAAGTCGTCGGAGTACGTCTCGGCCGTATACGGGCCCATGTCCATCCGAGCCACCTCGGCGGGCGTGGTGTCCGGGACCAGGGAAAGCACGTCCTCCGAACCCTGGTGAGCGAATCGGAACAATCCGCCGCTGAAGGCGCTGTTCCCGCCTTTCACCTCGGCCGGCGCCTTTTCGAGCACCAACACTCGCGCCCCTTCCTCTCGAGCGGCCAAAGCAGCGCACATGGCCGCGTTTCCCGCTCCCACCACGATGACGTCAAAGCGGTCTTGTTCGGCCATCCGTTTCAACCCCCCTAAAAGACTTGACCGTGTTTACGTTTCAACCGGCCTTGCTGGTTTGCGCCTGCCAGGCCGCAATGCTTGGCGCGTCGGAGTCCTTCGATTGGCTCAGGACGAACGGACAAAGCCGCGTTTCGACCAAATGTCAACACGGACTAGAGCGTTCCGGCGGCGCGACGGGAGATGTAATCCGTTGCGCCTCGGGCTCGGAACGTCCCAGCGCTAAACCGCTCCAACCAGTGCGCCAGCGGCTGTAGGTGCTGCTCGGTGGCAGGGTCGAATTTCGCCCAGTGGCGCGCATGCTCTTCCGACCGGAAGAGATTCATCCCCGCTCACCTGTACGGTCGATTGTCGGCCGGCCCGCCGACTTCAGCGTAGGTGTACCCGACCATTTCCGGCGGATCGACGGAGAGCACTTCCTCGTCTCGCATCTCCACCGCGACGGGCTCACCACAATCGAGACAGGGGGAGTCGACTCGCACCGTTTTCCCGGGGAAGAGCCAGCGTACCGCCAGCGCCTCGAACCCTCATTGGGCGAACCAGCTCTGCCGGCCGTCGACCGTGACCCGATATATAGTCGGCAGGCTGTTGAACGGCGCGAACGAGACGATGTCCTCCGTGCCCGGGTGAACCCATGCCGGTATGCCGGTGTCTATCAGGTCGTGAAGGAGCTGGCGTCCTTCTTCCATCGCCAACCCCAACTCCTTGGCCAGGTCGGTGTAGTGAGGCGCTCGTCCCGTGTCGATGAAGTGTTGCATGATGTTGTGGAACGCTTTGTCGAGCAGCTTGTTGTCGGCCATTGTGTCTGCGTCTCCTGTGAATGGTGGTTTTCGCCGTTGACACGCGATGAAGCACGATCGGCTGGTGCCGCTTGCCGTGAACGGTACGCGCCCGTGGCATGGCGGTCAAGCCGTACAAGTCACTCCTCACACGTACCGCGCCGGCAACGGGCAGTTCTGGCCTTGACCGCATCGGCGCCAGGCCGTAGGCTTTTGGCAGCAGCCGGGCGCCGCGCATCGGCATCGCCGCGATGGTTCGCCGAGGAGTCGCGACGGCGGCCGGCTTGAAGGGGATGACAATGCAAGACCATGCCGAGATCACGCAAGTCGTGCCTGCCGCATTCTGAAAGGGTTGAGGCGAGACCGTGACCCGTGAGGTCAACAAATTACCCGGGATAATCGAAGTAGCGTTTGATCAAACGTCGAAGGTCGCGACTGTTGCTTTCGACTCCGCCAAAGTGAGCGAAGAAGCCGTGCGGAAAGCCATTGAAGGCGCCAACCTCGAGATTGCAGCCGAGAATGCGCCAAGGCCAGACATCGGCGGCATCTTGGGGTCTGAGACTGCCGGAGAGAACTAGCGACCACAGGCGGCAGCGTCGCCGGAGACGGTACATGAATCAACATAAGTTAACGGGTTTGCTCGCGGAGAAGCTCCACTTAGACCTGCCCCCGGTAGTCCTCGGCTTTGCTGACGAGTGTCCCGACGGAGCCTATACGCTGGCCAAGCCGCCGCCATCCTTTTGCGTCCTGTGGCGTTGGGGAGAGGATCGAGTCTTCTGGGCGCCGGCATCCGAACACGTAGGATGCGCGATAGGCGGCATGGTCGCCGGTTTCGTATCGGCGGATGACAATCCCTCGGAGCTGGCCGCTGCCTTGGCGGAGATGTGCGAGGAAGGCGAGTACGATCCGGGCGAAGAGATCGCAGCCACGGCCAGATTCAGCCACCAGAGCGCGGGAATCGTCTACGGCCCACTGTGGGAGTTCACCCTAGACCCGTTGGTGATGGTCATGTGGGCGACGCTGCCCCAGATCGGCGTGCTTCAAGAGGTCGTTGGGAATATCATGTGGCGCGAAAACCCGCGAGGAGCGGTGTTCACCCGGCCGGCGTGCAGCGTACTGGCCATCGCCGACGCACACGAAGCCGTGGCCATGTCGACAGGCTGCGCCGGAATGCGCGCATACACGGGAATACCTGCTAAGTACATGCTGACGGCGATCCACGGCTCTAAGCTGGCCGAGATCGAGGAAGGCCTCGGCGCCAAGACGGACATCGAAGAACGGTTGAAATTCTACGAAGAACAGCTCACCGCCGGCATGTCCGGAGGGACGTGACGAACCCCGATAGGCAGCCCTCGACGGCGTCAGAACGCCGGCAATTCGTCGGACCGGAACGCCGCAGAATGCGCCCAATCCGGTGCTCTGGCCGTTATGGTCATCAACTAAATACATTGTGATCACGACGCCTCGCCTGAGCGAAGCGAAGCATCTGGAGTCCGCGGGAAAACATGTTCCGCGTTGGGCGAGATCCTTCGACTGCGGTCTCAGGATGGTATGTTGCAATGGTCCAAGTATTTAGTCGATGACCATCACGGCCAAGTCAAGCTACACAATCACCCCGTTCGCCCTGAACTCGGCTAGGTCGTCGTCGCTGCATCCGAGGATCGTCTTGAGCACGCTCTCGTTGTGCTCGCCGTATCGAGGCGCTTTGGTGACAGTCGTGTGCTCGTCGGACAGTTTGATGGGCATGCCGATCATCGTGTAGTCGCCCCTGACAGGATCATCGACCGTGACGACCATCTCGCGCTCGCGCAGGTGTTCCAGCTCCAGCAGCTCTTCGGTGTTGTAGGTCGCTCCCGCGAGCACTCCTCCCCGGGCGATAATCCGCCACGCTTCATCCTTCGTGTGCTTGGATGTCCATTCGGTAATCGCGGCGGTGGCCTCTTCGGCGTTCTTGGCGCGCTCGTCTTCGTCGTCGAAGCGAGGATCGCCGATGAGATCGGCGCGGTCGATCGCGGCCAGCATCATGTCCCAGCCGTCACCCCGCGGGTGGATTAACACATAGTCGTCCGGGCCGCCACCCGCGCAAGGGAACACCATCGGAATGCCGCGAAAGCCCATGTGGCCGTTGCGGGAACGTTCGTCTCCGTGGGCGAGCGTCGGCGTGATGCGCATCCGCATCAAGTTCACGACGACGTCCTGCATTGAAATTTCGACCTTCTGGCCTTTCCCCGTTCGTTCGCGTTTGTGCAGCGCCGCCAGGATCCCGATCGCTGCCGTCAGCCCCGAGCCGGAATCGCCGACCCCAGGCGCGATCATCGGCGGAGGTCGGTCGGCGGCGCCGGTTGTCGCCATCGCCCCGCCGACTGCCTGCGCGACGAACTCGTAGCCTTTGAAGTCGGAGTCCGGCCCGTATTCGCCGAACCCTTTGATCGTCGCGTAGACCAGCCGCTCGTTGATTTCGTGGAGAACGTCCCAGCCCAAACCCAGCCTGTCCAGCATGCCCTTCGAGAAGTTCTCGACCAGCACGTCGGCCCAGCGGATCAGCCCCTTGAACAACTCCTTGCCCTGATCGGTTTTCAGATCGAGCGTGATCGCCCGTTTGTTGTTGTTGAAGATGAGGAAGTAGAAGCTGTCCGAATCTTCTCTGTGAGCGAGGTCGACACGAGTGGAGTCGCCTCCCCGCGTGTCCTCGACCTTGACGACGTCCGCGCCAAGAAAGCCGAGCATCTGGCCACACGACGGCCCAGCCTGGACATGGGTCAGGTCGAGCACTTTCACATCTGCGAGAGCTTTTTCCATCGATGATCCTCCGAAGTCCGTCAGCCGAGCGTTTGGTGTCGTTGGCGCGCATTATCGACAGACAAGACCGGCTGCGTCAAGGCGTGTCGGCGCTCCGTTCAGTGTCGATGTGTGTATGCGCCAGTCCGACCCGTCTCACGAAGCGCCCGAAAATCTCTTGAGTTCTTGGCGTCCTTTCGGTCCCTGGGCGGACAACCGGCGCCAAGGCGCCGCTACGACCCCTCGGCGAAGATGTCTCCGTGCGGCCGCGCCCGCTCCGCACTGATGATCCGCTCGACTTCGGCAACGGCCTCACCCAGTCTGCCCGAGTGGTTCACGACCCGGTAGTCGAAGCTGGGCGCCTGATCCATCTCTTGTGCGGCGGTCTCGATTCTCGTCCTGAGCGCCTCCGACGATTCAGTCATCCGCGCTGTCAGCCGATCGGCAAGCTCCTGGAGATTGGGCGCTTCGAGGAAGATGAACACCCCGCCCGGGGCCTTCTCGCGGATGGTTGCGGCGCCTTGAACATCTATCTTGATGACAACGTCGCGCCCTTGTCCAAGCGCATCGACTACCTGAGCTTTGGGCACGCCGTAGTAGTTGCCGTAGACCTCCGCCCACTCCAGCAACTCGTCGCCGTCGATCATCTGCTTGAATCGATCGGGCGTCACGAAATGGTAGTCGCGGCCGTCGATTTCGTTCTCACGCATCGGCCTTGTCGTGGTTGTTATGGTGAAGTGGTAGGGGAGGTCGGAGGCTTTCATGCGGTCCAACAGCACGTCTTTGCCGACGCCTGAAGGTCCGGAGAGGACGAACAAAAGTCCCGGAGAAGACCGTTGCGCCCCGCGCGAGTCCATGGGCCGCCGGCTACTGAAGCGCGGCCAGTGTCTCCCAAAAACCGGGATAGGAGACGTCGGCGGCCTCGGCCTGTTCGATGGCCGTTTCGCCTGTGGCAACAAGACCGGCCACGGCCATTGTCATTGCGATTCGATGGTCGCCTCGCGATCGCACCTCTGCCCCTGACAGCGCCGACCCGCCGTGGATCGTCATTCCGTCGTCGGTCTCTTCGACCCTGGCCCCAAGGCGGTTCAGACCCTCGACCGTCGCCTTGATCCGGTCGGATTCTTTGACACGCAGCTCTGCGGCGTCACGGATGACGGTGTCGCCCGAGGCGACCGATGCCGCGAGCGCCAACACCGGGAGTTCGTCAATCACGGCGGGGATGATGTCGCCGGAAATTTCGACTCCGCGCAGGTCGCTGGTTTCCGCGATCAGGTCGGCGGAGGGTTCTCCTGCATCCTCTCGGACGTTTTCGATGCGTATGTTGGCGCCCATCCGTTCGAGCACCGTCAGGACGCCAGTGCGCGTCGGATTGATCCCAACGCCGTTCACCCGTATCGACGCGTTGGGGTGGGCGCATGCCGCGACCAACCAGAAAGAAGCGCCGCTCGTATCGCAAGGGATGTTGACGTCCATGGATTTCAGCCTGGAGGCCTGAACCGTTACGCGCAACTCGTTCACTGAGATATTTGCGCCCATCGCCGCCATCATACGCTCGGTGTGATCGCGGGATGCCGAGGGCTGAACCGCCGTGGTCGCGCCCGCAGCCGCGAGGCCCGCAATGAGGATGCTAGACTTGAGCTGCGCGCTGGCGACGGGCATCTCGTACTCGATGCCGGTCAACTCGCCTCCCTGGAATACGAGAGGCGCTAGTGAGCCGTTCTGCCTGCCGGACACGGTCGCGCCCATCATACGCAGTGGGTTCAAGATGCGAGCCATGGGCCGATTGCGGAGCGATCCGTCGCCGGAGATGACGCTGAAAAAGGGCTGCGAAGCGAGCAGGCCTGAAACCAGGCGCATGGTCGTGCCGCTGTTGCCAGCGTCCAGAACGTCTCCGGGCTCTTGCAATCCGTCGATGCCGAGACCGGTGACCTCGAAACACTCGTCGGCGCCCGATACGGAGCACGACTCGTGTCTACGGAGTTGGCCGCCGAGACCTCGCAGGCACTGGAGCATTGCCGACCTGTCGTCTCCGACGCAGAAGTTGGAGACGTGGGCCGATCCGTCGGCGATGGTGTTCAAGAGCGCCGCCCTGTGGGAGATTGACTTGTCCCCCGGCGGCACGACAACCCCTTCCAACCTCGATGCATGCCTGACGCCCTGCCTCATTCGGGCGGCCTGCTTCGCCGCGTGTACTTGAGATCCGGACCTTTTTCTTTGGTGGCTGAGCTCAGGCGGTCCGCCAATTTCTGACCGAAGAACGCCGTGGCCATCGAGTCTCGCGCCGAAGGGAGATCGCGGCCCTCGCGCGGCAGGACGGCGTCTGCTTCCCAGCGTGCCCGCATCTCCCAGGCCGCGACGAACTTTTCGAGCAGTTCGGGATTTTTGTCCGCGATATCGTTTCTGTAGCTATAAAGTTCGAGGATCATCTGATCCAACCAATGGACTAGGGTTTCGGGGCTGGCAAGGCTGTATGCTTCGTTGTCCATGGGGTCGTTGGCCGCGAGTTGAGAGAATCGGTCGAATCCGTCGTCCGCCAGCAGGTGCATCTCGCGCCACCCGTCGCTGCCGGCTGTCGTTGTCGTAAACGCCGAAGAGATAACCATAGGAAGATATTGCATGGCGGCAGCGTAACTGTCGTGCTCGGCTGGGTCGAGGAACAGAGGCTTGGAGCCCAGCGCTTCCACCATCCCGACCACGGTGCGGATCGAAGTCGCATCAGCGGTTTTCGCCGGAGTCACAGTGTAGTTCGCGCCTTGGAAGATGGTCGCGTCGGCGTTCTCGATCGTGTTGGGCGCCCTTTTCACCAACGGACGGCCACCAACATAAGCGGCGCCGTCGCGCACATACTGCTCGGCCCAACGGAGCATTGGTGTTTTGGTTGGACCAGTGTCGGTCACCACCGCGCCGGTGTCGAGTATAGGTCCGATCGCCTCCAGAAGCTCGTGCAGTTCGCCGATCGGCGCGTCGAGGACCACGAGTTGAGCGCCTGACACCGCGGATCGCAGGTTGCCGTCCGTCCGATTGGCGGCGCCGATCTTCGAAATGGTGTCCATTGCCTTGCGGTCGCCGGTCGAGACTACAATCTCTGTGTTGTTGAGCTTGCGCCTCATAAGCGCGAGCCCGATTGAAGCTCCGATCGGCCCGATGCCGATGATGGTTATGCGCTCCAATCCATCACCTCCTCAACATCGGCGGCTACCGTCCGATCTGCCGCCAGATGTGAATACAAGAATATCATAATAGGTCTCTGCCCAAGACGGCGAAGCTCAACACGTTCAAAACAGGCCCAAGGAGGCTGGCCAGGATTCCGGGCCCGGGCAGCATGTAGTCCAGCATGATGATGAGCACCAAGATTCCGGGTCCGTACTGCTCCAGTTGCGCTACGTTTCTGGCCGCCCCGGGGGGAAGTATGCCCAGGAGGAACTTGAATCCATCCAACGGCGCAATGGGTAAAAGGTTGAACGCGGCAAGCAACAGGTTCCAAAATACCAGGGAGACTAGGACGTAGGCGGGAAGATGGGTCAGGTCGCCCAAAGATGAGAAACCCAACACCCTGGTATCGACAACACCGGCTCTCAGCGGGACGGCGAACACGATCGCGGTCACGATGTTGGACACGGGCCCTGCGAGCGACACGACGGCCATGCCGGACGGCCCCTGAAGCCGCAGGCGGGCGGGGTTAACCGGCGTGGGCTTACCCCAACCGAAACCCGCAAACATGATCAATGCGGCGCCTAACGGGTCCAGGTGCACTTTCGGATTGAGCGACAGCCTGCCCTGGTTACGGGCCGTGTGGTCTCCCAATGTCGTGGCCGCTAGCGCGTGGCTGGCTTCGTGCACGGTGATCGCGATCACCAAGCATACGGTGAACGTTATCAGGGTCACCACGGCGAGCAGTGGGTCGCGTTCGAGAAGAAAGATTGCGTCCAGCAGCAAGGTCGAGACTCGGCATCAGATGACTTTCGTTTGTCCGACCGGCCGATTGTCAACAACCGTTGCTCCCGGTCGTCGCAATGTTATCAGAGCGGCCAGTCGCCGGACAAAGCGAAGGGCCACCGTATGGTGGCCCTTCTTGCGAGTCAATTGCTAATGGACGGAGTGGTTAGTGGCCTCCGCAGGCGCAACCGCCTCCGCCGCCGCCACAACCGCCGCCGCCGCCCGCGCCGCAGCCGCATCCACCGCCGCCTCCGCCGCATGCGCATCCGCCGCCCATCGCCTCGGCGTTGGGATTGCTGATGACGAATCCGCTCCTCATCAGACCTTCGACGTAGTCTATATGGGAGCCGTCGAGCAGAGGGGCGCTGTCGGCGTCGATCAAAACCTGGATCGTGTCCGTGTCGATAACGAAATCGTCGTCGGCAGGCTCAGTCTCGACGCTGAGCATGTACTGCAAGCCGCCATGGGCGCCTGGCATGACCACGACTCGCAGCATGCCGTCCTCTGTGCCTTGCTCGTTCAGAATCTCTTTGAACTTGTCCGCAGCCATTGAGCTGACATCAAGTATCTTCGTAGTCGCCAATTTCCGCCTCCAATATTCGGGCGCTAAACGTGCTCGATACGACTAGAGCGTTTCGGCTATGCTAGCATGGCCCGCTAGGACGGTCAAGGAAAATCCCTGTTGACGCGTCTGGCGCCGTGAGCTATAATTTTGCCGAATTCCCTTGGTGGTTGGAGCGAGGCGGACCCACCCGTAACCATCCCGAACACGGAAGTGAAACGCCTCAGCGCCGACGATACTGCATCCGCAAGGGTGTGGGAAAATAGGTCACCGCCAGGGGTTATTTCTTTTTTCGGAGCCGCATTTTCGGCAGCGGAATCGTTCCATCCCGGAGCAATCCTGGTGCATGCGGATTCGGAGAGTGCCTGGCCACAGGCATTTTCAGCTATAGACAAGCGCGTCTTTGGCTTTGCAGCCCTCCCCTCTCATGGTACAATCACCGTGCCTACGTGGAGCCTTGACATGCCCGAACATGTCGAGGGAAGGCAATTTCGAGGTCTGGTGACACCTCCAAATGAGTGTTTCAACGGGTTTACAGTAGTATCCGGCGAACCTATAATGAGAGTGTCGAGACCCCATACGGGAAAGCGGTATGATGAACTTTGAAGAGCAGGAAAACGTCCAGGAACACGATATGGGAGAGTTCTTGGACGATCAGGATGACCTCCCCGGGCAGAGCATGGGGGACCTCCTGGCGGAACAGGAAAATAGCCAAGGGCAAGGCATGGGAGAGCTCCTCGAGTCGATGGAGCCGATCAAACCTCTTCGACGCGGCGACGTTGTCGAAGGGGCCGTCATGCGCGCCGATTCGGACGGGATCTTCGTAAACATCGGTCAGAAAGCCGAAGGACACGTCCCGCCTGGCGAGATGAAGACCCTTGAAGACGGTGAACTGGAGAACCTCGCAGTTGGCGATCCGGTGCTCACGATGGTTATCAGGCCCGAGACGGCGGATAATCCTGCCGTGCTTTCCATCGACCGCGCTGTTGGCGAGCAAGGGTGGCGGTATCTTGAGAAGGCGTTGGACGCCGCGGAGATAATCGAAGGCAAGATCACCGGCTTCAACCGAGGCGGCTCAATCGTAGAGGTCGAGGGCGTCCAGGGATTCGTCCCCATGTCGCAGCTCGTCAGCGTTTCACGTGATCATTTCCGAATGTACCAAGAAGGTGAAGGCGAAGTCGATCCCGAAGTGGACGCTGCTCGCCGAGAGGCCCAGGCCAAAGATCTCGGCAAGGGCCTGCAGATGAAAGTCCTCGAGGTGAACCGCGGCCGGAACCGAGCCATCTTCTCGGAACGGCAAGCCGTGCAAGAACTCAGGGATGAACAGAAAGCCCGCTTGATCGAAGAGCTCAGCGAGGGCGAAGTCCGGATGGGTAAGGTCACCGGCATCAGCAGCTTCGGAGCGTTCGTCGATCTCGGCGGCGCCGATGGCCTGATACACATCTCGGAGCTCTCATGGAGCCTGGTGAACTCGCCGGATGAAGTCGTCAGCGTAGGGGACGAACTTGATGTCTTCGTCCTGAGGGTTGACGCGGAAAACAAGAAGATCGCACTGAGCCTCCGAAGGCTTCAACCCGAGCCCTGGGAGACGATTCATGAGCGGCACACCATTGGCGAGGTTGTTCCCGCCACGGTCACGAAATTGACGAATTTCGGCGCCTTCGCGCGAGTCGAGGACTCGGTCGAAGGCCTGATACACATATCCGAGCTGTCCACGAAGATGATTACTCACCCCCGCGAGGTGGTGAGGGAGGGCGACGAGGTCCGAGTGAAGATTCTCCGCATCGAACCTGACAGGAGACGTCTGGGACTGAGCCTTAAACAAGCGGAGGACGAGGAGTTCTTCTAAAGCCTAACACTGCCAAGGCATTCTCTAAATCAGGAGACAAACAAAGATGGCAAGCAGGTTTGAGAAATTCTCGGAGAGGGCCCGAAGAGTTCTCTCCCTGGCCCAAGAAGAGGCACAGAGATTTAATCATAACTACATTGGCACGGAGCACATTTTGCTCGGCCTTGTCCGAGAGACGGACGGAGTCGCGGCGAAGGTGCTCACGAACCTTGGGGTTGAGTTGACCAAGGTTCGCTCCGCCGTCGAGTTCATCATCGGCAGAGGCGAGCGCGCAACCCCAGGGGAGATTGGCCTCACCCCACGGGCCAAGAAAGTGATTGAACTCGCCGTAGACGAGGCCCGCAGGCTAAGCCACAACTATATTGGCACCGAGCACCTGTTGATCGGCCTCATGCGCGAAGGCGAAGGCGTTCCGGCTGGCGTGCTGGAAAGCCTGGGCGTCAACCTTGACAAGGTTCGCGGAGAGACGACCCGTCTCCTCAGCACCACGTCGCAGCAGCCGCAAGGCAGCAGCGGCGGTCGTTCGACCTCCCGCACCCCGACGTTGGACCAGTTGGGCATCGACCTCACCTCCGCGGCCCGTGCCGGGAAACTGGATCCCACGGTTGGACGGGAACAGGAAATCCAAAGAGTCACTCAGATACTGAGCCGTCGCACGAAGAACAACCCGGTGCTCGTCGGAGAGCCCGGCGTCGGCAAGACCGCAATCGTCGAAGCCTTGGCCCAACGTATCGCCAGCAACGAAGTTCCGGCGACGCTGCAAGGCAAGAGGCTTGTCACTCTGGACATGGGCGCGCTGGTTGCCGGCACAAAGTATCGCGGTGAGTTCGAAGAGCGCCTCAAGAAGGTAATCGAGGAGATACGCAACTCGGGCAACTGCGTGCTGTTCATCGACGAAGTTCACACCATGGTCGGCGCGGGCGCGGCCGAAGGCGCCGTCGATGCGGCGAATATCCTCAAGCCGTCGTTGGCAAGAGGCGAGCTTCAGACGATCGGCGCAACCACCCTCGACGACTATCGCAAGTACGTCGAGCGCGACCCGGCCCTCGAACGCCGCTTCCAACCAGTGCGAGTCGAAGAGCCATCCGTCGACGAAACGCTGGAGATCTTGCGCGGAGTCAAGAGCCGTTACGAAGAGCACCACCAACTCGAGATTACAGACGACGCTCTGAGGGCAGCGGCCAGTTTGGCCGCCCGCTACATCGCGGACCGTTTCCTTCCCGACAAAGCCATCGACCTGATCGACGAAGCGGCCTCGCGCGTTCGCATCAATTACTCAACCGCGCCGCTCTCCATTCAGGAAGCCACCAAGTTGCTGGACAGCGTCAGGAAAGAGAAAGACGAAGCCATCGCCAACAGACAATACGAGGTCGCTGCGGAACTGCGCGATCGCGAAGCAAATCTGGCGGAGAAACTCAACGAGCTCGAGAAGAACTGGAAAGACGAGCAGGGCAACGACCAGCCGGAAGTCGATGAAGAGAACATCGCCGAAGTCGTCAGCATGTGGACCTCAATTCCTGTAACGCGGCTTGCCGCCACCGAGACGGAACGTCTGATCCACATGGAAGACGTTCTGCATGAGAAAGTCATCGGGCAGGATACGGCCATAACCGTGGTTTCGAAGGCTGTCAAGCGGTCCAGAGCGGGTATGAAGAACCCCAAACGTCCCACCGGCACTTTCATGTTCCTTGGCCCGACCGGTGTCGGGAAGACATACCTGGTTCAGAAACTGGCCGAGTTCATGTTCGGCTCAGAAGAATCCATGATCCGAATCGACATGTCGGAATTCATGGAACGACACGCCGTCGCAAGACTCGTCGGCGCCCCTCCGGGCTATATCGGCTACGACGACGGGGGCCAATTGACCGAAGCCGTCAGGCGCAAATCCTACTGCGTCATCCTGTTGGACGAGATCGAGAAGGCTCACCCCGAGGTGTTCAACATCCTGCTCCAGATATTTGACGATGGTCACTTGACCGACGCCAAGGGTAGGAAAGTGGACTTCCGGAACACGATTATCGTGATGACGTCCAACATCGGCTCGGACCTGATCAGACAGGACCGCTCCATCGGTTTCGCCGCTCGGAGCGACTCAGGCCAATCGGACAACGAAGCGTACGAACGGATGAAGAACAACGTCCTCGACGAGGTCAAGCGGTTCTTCCGCCCCGAGTTCCTGAACCGAGTGGACGCCACCGAGGTCTTCCATCCGCTCAGTCGCGAACACATGACACAGATCCTGAACCTCATGTTGGTTGAAGTCACATCGAGCCTGATCGAGAAAGGCATCGACCTAAAAGTCACCGATGCCGCCAAAGAGCTGCTCTGCGACGAAGGCTTCGACCCTGTATTCGGGGCTCGACCGCTCAGGCGCGTCATCCAAGATACTGTCGAAGACAAACTCTCGGACGCGATCCTGTCCGGAGAGCTCGGTCCCGCCTGCACGGCGTTGATCGACGTCGACGACGGCGCCATCGTCGTCAGATCTGAGTCGCCCTTCACGGTGGCGTCGACCTAAAGTCGCCGTCCGCCGCACGATGTTTAGTATGGGGGCCTGGGGATGTTTGAGTTCCCAGGCCCTCGTTTATCATTAGGACTGCGAATCGGGTGAATGGCTAGGCCTGCCAAGACCAGAACGATATTCCTGTGCGATTCCTGCGGAGCCGACACGCCGAGGTGGGAGGGCCGCTGTCCCTCCTGCGGCGAGTGGAATACGCTCTCGGAAATGAACGAACCGTCAGCCGTGCCCGAGAGAGCTCCCTGGGCCAGGACCGCCGAGTCAATACGTCTATCTGACGTGTCGACACACGAAGCGCCGCGACTGCGATTCTCATCGGCCGAAGTGGACCGCGTCCTCGGCGGCGGGATGGTTCCGGGGTCTTTGGCGTTGATCGCGGGCGACCCCGGGATCGGCAAGTCGACTCTTCTGTTGCGGTTGGCCGCCGACGTAGGACACGGAGCATCGGTGCTGTACGCCACGGGCGAGGAATCCGCCGTTCAGGTGAAGATGCGGGCCGACAGGATGGATGTCAGATCGGACGGGTTGCACCTCCTGACGACGACCAGCCTCGACAACGTAATGAGCCAAATCGATACGCTAAAACCCGGTATGGTCATCGTGGACTCGATCCAGACTCTGTACGACGAAGGAGCGACATCGGAGCCGGGCAGCGTGGCGCAGATTCGCCAATGCACCAGGAGACTGATGGAGCGAGGCAAGGCCGACAACCTGCCCATACTCCTCAGCGGTCACGTTACCAAAGGCGGGGACATCGCCGGGCCGCGGGTCATGGAACACATGGTCGATGTCGTGTTGTATATGGAAGGCGACCCTGTCAGTTCGTGGCGCTTGCTTCGCTCGGTGAAGAACCGATTCGGGTCGACGAACGAAGTCGGCGTCTTCGAGATGACCGGCAAAGGCCTGAGCGACGTCGAAGATCCGTCGTTGGCGTTTATCGCTGAGCGGGCCGAACAGGCAGTCGGTTCCGTTGTGATAGCCACGTTGGAGGGTTCCAGACCGTTGCTTGCGGAAGTCCAAGCCCTGACATCGCCGTCCAACCTGCCAGCGCCTCGTCGGGTGGCCAGCGGAGTCGACTTGAACAGAGTCCTGCTGGTGTGCGCCGTGATGGGTCGCCGGGCTGGCGTGGGATTGAATGGGCAGGATATCGTTGTAAACGTTACGGGAGGGTTGCGCACGTCGGAAACGGCGGCCGACCTTGGGGTCGCGTTGGCAATCGCATCGAGCGCAAGAGACATGCCGATCGCCTCGGGAGTTGCCGCTGCAGGCGAAGTGGGCCTCAGCGGAGAAGTTCGGGCCGTGCCTCAACTGGAGCGCAGAATATCCGAGGCGGCTCGCCTCGGATTAAGTAAGTTCATCGTTCCGGGCAGAGGACGGCGGCAGAGGACGCACGAGGGGGGCTTGGAGGTTGTGCCCGTATCGACGGTTCGGCAGGCGCTTGGGGCTGCTCTGGAGCGCCCTGAGGGCGGACCTCGCAAGTCAGGTGACGAGTAGCGCGGACCGGAGTCCGCGAGAAGACGGGGGCAGAAACTGAAGAACGCATATTTCCACTGCATCGGCGGCGCCAGCGGCGACATGATATTGGGCGCCGTCATCGACGCCGGGGCGCCGATCGAGACCATCCAGGCAGCCTTGGACACGATGAAGGTCCGGGGCGCGGAGTTGACCTGCAAAGAAGCCCAGCGGGGCGGAATGCACGGTAAATTGGTCGATGTCGAGTTGGACGAAAGAGCGAAGCGGCCTCGAGCTTGGCAAGACTTCGTCCGGACCGTTGAGGAGTCCGATCTCAGCCCCAATGTAAAACAGCGGGCTACGACGGTATTCGAGCGGCTGGCCGAAGCGGAAGCTCGTGTGCACAAGACCACCATCGAAGGAGTTCACCTGAGAGAGCTAGGCACACTCGACACCCTGGTCGATGTCGTGGGCGGCATCGTTGGTCTCGAAACCCTTGGAATCGAGCGATTGTACTCCTCACCGTTCCCGACCGGATCAGGCGTCATAAACAGCGAGCACGGCGTTCTGCCCGTGCCGGGCCCCGCCACCTCGGCTCTGTTCGCGATGGCAAGCGCGCCCGTGATACCCGCTCCGGGGCACGCGGTGGAGACAGGCGAGATGGTGACTCCGACCGGGGCGGCGATAATCACAACCCTGGCGACCTTCCGGCAACCGGCCATGACGCTGGAGACGGTCGGTTACGGATTGGGCCAACGGGAGTCGCGAGACTACCCGAATGTCTTGGCTTTATGGATCGGCCAGGAACACGGCGCTTCGTACAACGATGACTTGACCTTGATCGAGACCAACGTCGACGACATGACGGGTGAGGTTCTGGGTTTCGTCCAGGAGCGCCTGTTTGAAGCAGGCGCTCTGGATGTTTGGTTCACGCCCATCCAGATGAAGAAGAACAGGCCGGCCACGATGGTCAGTGTCATAGTCAGCAAAGCTTCCGAACCGGATGCCATCGCCTTGCTGATGAAAGAGACAACCACGCTCGGCGTTCGGACGCGGCCCTTGACCAGGTACGAAGCGGACCGAGAGGTCGCTGAGGCGGACACGCAGTTCGGGAAAGTTGCCGTGAAGGTCAAGAGGCTGGAAGGCATGGCTGTCGCCGTGGCGCCGGAATATGAAGACTGCCGGCGCATAGCGATGGAGCAGGACCTTCCGCTCCAGACCGTGTACCGCCTAATCGCGAAGGATGCGGAATCGCAGCTTCTGGACTGACGCCGGTCTGACGTGTCGGTTGAGAGTCTCCATCGGATCGACGCCTCGCCTCCCGCGCAAGGCTCGGCATGATATGTCGTTGATGGAGCGCGTCCTTCCGTCGGCAGCGTCTCAACGGACCGTCGCGATCGCGCGGAGTAGCGGGCCGCCGTGGGCGCTTGATTGTGCCATCGCCATTTCCCCGGATGATCGACCGTCCATCGGTTGACCGCGTCGTGTTCCGTAACTAGAATGTAAATGTCGAAGCGCGGGTTGGGACACCGCCAATATCGGTGTCGGCCTCGCTTTTTTGGTTGCGACTTGAGAACGAAAGGCGGACCGCGCCGAGTCCCAATAGGGTGCCCGGCAGCAGGGCGATGCGAGCATCGACGCCTTGATGACCTCAACGCCGTGTCAAACGTGATGCCCCAGTGGCGCAATCGGCAGCGCAGCCGACTTGTAATCGGCAGG
>DCWO01000057.1:0-10382 GCA_002328865.1 Dehalococcoidia bacterium UBA2160
CGCTCAGCATCAGCTCGTGACCACACAGCTCGCTGATCGCTTCCCTCAGGTTGCAGCACTGCTGGAGGAGACCCGAGAGGACATCCTGGCTTTCACCAGCTTCCCAGCTTCTCACTGGAAACAGATATGGTCCAACAACCCTCAGGAGAGGCTGAACAGGGAGATAAGACGCAGGACTGACGTGGTGGGGATCTTCCCAAATCGGCAAGCCGTCATCAGGCTCGTGGGGGTCGTGCCTGCCGAACAGCATGACGAATGGGCAATCAGCAGACGCTATCTCCACGTCTGGCCTGCCGAAGCCGCGGAGCCCGCCATCGAACGACTCGCCGTGCTCTCGGCCGCTGCGGGTCAACAACTTTACTAGGATGGATATTTCTTACACCACTTGACGGGACGTGACCGCCAGGCCGCGACCGGCGATGACCGGTCGCGGCCTGTTTGAACTTATCCGCCGGACGATCTCTACCTGTCGGCGACGCGTTTCCGGAGTTCCGGGATGACCTCTTTGCTGATCGTTTCCAGGTGCCTAGCGTAGTCCTTGTCCGGGCACGAGATGGCGAAGTGGATGTTCCTCGCGCCAGCGTCGACGAATTCCATCAATCGATCGACGCAGTTTTGCACGGGACCCAACGCCCAGTACTCCCGGACCACTCGCGCGAAATCGCCTTCGTATTGACCCGAAGCGGCGCGCACCGCCACTTCGATCGCCTCGTCCACGGTCGGATAGATCGAGATGTACGGCATGACCGCCCATTCGAAGTTGGTCATGTCGCGACCCTCTTCGGCGGCGAACCGGTTGATCTTCTCGTAGCTGTCTCTGTACCTATCCGGGCTGTAAAAGTAGGGATACCAACCGTCGCCGTACCGCGCCGCGCGCAGCATCGCCGCGTCACGCCTTCCGGCTACCCATATCGGCGGGTGCGGCTTCTGGGTCGGTTGAGGACTCAGGGTCACCTCCTCCATCGAGAAGTAACGGCCCTCGTGGGTGACGGGTTCCCCTGTCCACAGACGGCGTATGACCTCCAGAGATTCGTTGGTGACGCTGCCGCGCTGTCGCACGTTCAAACCGGCCGCCTCGAACTCCATCGGGAACTCGCCGCCGATGCCTATTCCGAGCGTGAACCGTCCGCGCGAAGCGTTGTCGAGCGTCGTCGCGAGCTTGGCCAGCACCACCGGGTGCATGAACGGGACCAAGACCACGGAGGACAATAGACGTATCCGCTCCGTGGCCCCTGCCGCCACGCCCAACAATGGTATCGACGCCGACGTGGGCAGGGGAGGTCTCCCCTGCATATAGTGCTCGCCTACCGAGAAGTAGTCGAAACCGAGGGCCTCCATGCGCCGCGCGCTGTTTACCGTCTCGGCTTCGCCATAGTGCATTCCGGCTCCGAAGCGGAGCTCGATTGGGTCGCTCACTTGGGGTAGACCGAGACTGTGGCTCGCTTGGCAGTCGAAACGACCTGACCGTGCTGGTTCTCGATCACCGATTCACGGGTGGTGAAAACCAGTCTTCCGGCGCGTCCCGTCTTCTCGTAGGGCTCGGTCCACCTGGTGTAACCCGACATGGTGTCTCCGGGATGGATGTCGGCGTAAAAGTTGTAATCGCAGAACCCGTCGCCGCCTCCGCCTCCGCCTCCGGAGCGGGGCTTGCTGCGCAATGCTGCGAGCTCTTCTTCGAATTCCAACTCGAACACACGCCAATCAGCGTCCATGGCCTCGACGAACGTAGGCGGCGCGACGATCCCGCCGTGGATGGTGTTCGACGCGTAGTCGGCTTCGCGGAAGATTGGGTTGGGGTCGCCTATCGCGTCCGCGAACGCCGTAATCCAGGGCCGCTCCACTTGCGAGATCCAGGGCGTCCACCATTCACCGATGTGAGACTTCCAAACTTCGGGGTCGCCCAGCCGAAGCCGTTCGCCTTTTATCGTCCCTGACCTGTCGTGTGGGATGGGTGGCTGGTCCGGGTATGAGGCGGTACGTCCATCTCTCGACGGGAGGGCCACGGTGAACTGACCTGGTGTGGTCGTCTGCCCTTCCGGATTCGTTACCCAAGCGTCGCATGCAACGAGGAGGCCATCCGGCGTCTCGTCTTTGCTGACCACTCGACCGTGCACCGTGAAGGTCTGGTTCACGAAATCCGGGGCGCGGTAGGTGCAACCCAGCTTGTGAATGAATCCTTCCGTCCCCATGAAGTCGGTGGCCAAATGCGCAAGACAACCAGCTTTGAGCATCCCTTGCACGATGACATTCCCCCACATGGTCTTGGCCGTGCTCTCCTGATCGTAGTGGATTTCGTTGAAGTCTCTGGAAGAGCCGGAATACTTGACCAGCTTACGGGTGGTGACCGGCTTCGGAATTGGAGTCAGCTCCATCCCGATTTCAACGTCCTCGAAATACATCTGATTGGCCATGTTCGCATCTCCTTCAGTTATTGTTGCTACTGGGATCGGGACCGGCGCCTTTGCCAGCGCACCGGAGGCACTATGCTACTACATTCGTCCTGTACATCGAGTCGATCTCGGCCGTCGCGTATCCGAGTTCGGTCAACACTTCGCGCGTGTGCTCGCCGAGTCCAGGAGGGGGCCGTCTGACGGCGGTCTTGCTGTTGCTGAGCGATATCGGGGTGTTGAGCGATCTGAACTCGCCCGCCGAAGGGTAGTTGTTGTCGATCAGCAGGTCGTTGTCCTCGAGTTGTGTCGATGCGGCCAGGTCGTCGTAGCTGGACACAGGAGCGGCCCAGATCCCGGTCTCTCGAATCAATCGCACCCATTCGTCTCTTGGCCGAGCGGCCATCGCTTTGTTCACGCACTCGAACAACTCAACACGATTCGTCACTCGCGCCTCGGCGGTGGCGAATCTTGGATCGTCGATGAGCTGCGGCCGGTCGATTACATTGCAGAAGTTCGGCCACACTTCGGGGCCCACGCCTGCGGAGACGCCCAACTCCTTCCCGTCGGCGGCCCGCCAGATGCCGTACGGCGGGGCGGAACCCGGATGGCCGTTTCCAGCCTTGGCGGGCAGCTTCCCGGTTGCCAGGTACGGCCCAAAGGAGTTCTCCTGGAGGAGCAACGCTCCGCCCAACAGCGACGTCTTCACTTCCTGGGCACGGCCGGTCTTCTCGAGTTCGTACAGGGCGGCCATCACGCCGAAGGCTATCAGGACGCCAGTGGTCGAATCGACGACAGCGGCGCCCGCCGGGGGCGAGGGCCTGGGATCGTCCTCGTACCCGTTGATGCCCGCCAACCCGCTGAATGCCTGAAGCTGCATGTCCTGTCCGGGAAGGTCGCTCAACGCGCCGCGGTCGCCGTATCCGGATGCCGAAGCGTACACCAGCCGCTCGTTCAACTGTCTGAGGTCGTCGTAGGCCAGGCCGAGTCTTTTTACCGCCGCCGGGCGCTGATTGTGGACGAAGACGTCCGACTGTCGCACGAGGCGGCGCATCACTTCGAGCCCCTCGGGTTGTTTGAGGTCGATGACGATGCTTCGCTTGTTGCGATTGCGTCCTAGGAAGAGCCATCGTGGCGGGTCGTCGGCGCCGCCCCGGGCTCTCTCACCGCCGTGGGGTTCGACCTTGATGACCTCGGCTCCGAGGTCTCCGAGCATCTGGGTCGCGACCGGACCCGCGAGCATCTGGGTCATGTCCGCCACTTTGATCCCATGAATCGGCCCGCAACTCATACCCGGTCCTCCGCCGTGAAATCGGTCGTCAAAGGCGCTCAGATGTCTGCTCGGCGGGCATGCCGTCGACCGAACTGAGGCGCGCCGCGATCATATCAGACCTCTATGGCAGCACGTAAGCCTCGTAAGGTTCGTCGATTCCTTTGAGTTCCAGCACTCGCTTTTCCGCCCCGGGCATGGTGCCCGCAACAACGTCGTAAACGTCTGCCGAAACCAGGATCTCGCCCGGTTTAGCGACCCCTTGAAGTCGTGACGCGATGTTCGCGACGTCTCCCATGACGGTGTAGTCAGTGCAGGTGTTGGAGCCGACGGTCGCGGTCAACGCCATACCGGTCGTGATGCCGGCGCCGATCTTCAGCAGATCGGGCCGGCCCTTGCTCAGGTTGATCTCAGGTACGGCCGCTTGGATCTCAGCCGCCGCCGCGACTGCTCGGGCAACATGATCGTCGTGCCTGATCGGCACGTTGAAAAAGCCCAATATCGCGTCGCCCCTGAAATGGTCCATGATGCCGTCATGGTTTATCACGATGTTGTAGCAACGCTTGAAGAACTCGTCGATGAACGGCGTGATCTCTTCGGGACCGTGCTCGTGGATGAGCGATGTGAAGCCGCGCGCGTCCGCGAAGAGCACCGAGACAGGGGAGAGGTGTCCCACCTCCCAGTGGGCGTCTCAGATGTTGCATATGTTGGGATTCTTGAGGCTCCGGTCGACGCCCAGAATCCGCCAGGCGGCGCCTCGAACGCCGGTAAAGTGCATCTTTCGGTCGACGAACAACATCGACTTCCATAGAGTCATCTTGCGTGAAAACACGAGCTGCGGGACACCGTCCCGGGCGGCTCTGGGGTGGTCCACCAAACAGTGATCCGACAGTTCGATCTCAGTCGACACTCTGCACCCCCTGCGCTATCCCAACCGCTGCGAGTCAATGATCGCGCGTTCAAACCAAAGATCCACCTTCGATGGTCGAGAGCTTAGCACCAGTCACAAATAACCGTCAATCCGCGCTAGACCTCGCGGCGCCTACCGTCGATGCGTGACGGTACGATTGCCGTTTGAAACACCCGCTGGTAAACTCGGCAAATATCTGACCAGGGGGTGGGGGCGTATGGCAGAGACAGGAACTACACAACGCGGGCGACGATTATTGGGTGTGTTCGCCCATCCGGACGACGAGACATTTTGCGCCGGCGGCACCTTCGCCAAATACACCGCGTTGGGCGCTGAAGCCATGGTCGTGTCCTTCACCAAGGGCGACGCCGGGCAGATACGCGACGCGGGAGCGGCCACACGGCGCACCCTCGGCGAGGTTCGCGAGCGGGAGCTGCGGGCGGCGTGCGAGTCGATCGACATCCAAACCGTCGAGTGTCGCGACTACAAGGACGGCGAGCTCGCCGACGCCGATCCCAACGAGTTGGTGAGGGAGATCGTCGGTCTGATACGGATGTTCCGTCCCGATGTCGTGTTCACCTTCGGGGAGGAAGGCGCCTACGGTCACCCTGACCACATCGCCATCAGCGTGGCGACCACTGAAGCCTGTCGGATCTCCGGCGACCCGGAGCAGTTCCCGGAGCAGATCGGCCAGGGCGTGGCGCCGCATCGACCGGACAGGCTCTATCACAGCCACTTTCCGCGCAACCGCCTGCTGCTGACCGAGCATCTGTCATCGTGGTTGAGCGGGCTCGACACCCGGTTTCGAGGGTCGTCAGATTTCGTCCAAGGCCTAACGCTGTTCGCCAGCGAGTCGACGACCATGGGCTTCAACAGCGACCATGTCAAAGTCGGCTGGTTCCCGCCTGGTTTCTACATCATCGAGCAAGGTGAACCGGCCACGAGCCTGTATCTGATCCTTTCGGGCAAAGCAGAGGTCTATCAAGAGGACGCCGACGGCGTCGTGGAGAAGGTGGCCGAGCGTGGACCGGGCGAGTTCGTCGGAGAGGCTGGGCTGGCGTACGGCAAGCCACGCAACGCCAGCATCGTCGCCTCGGACAGCGTCACGTGCCTTGTGTTCTCGCCGGCAGAGCCCACCGCGTTCGCCGGTCGCGGCGAGGACGCCCAGCACGCCACGTCGGACGCCGACGTCGATCCTGATCCGATGGGAACGGCGCCCACGACGTGCATCGACGTCACGGATTACGTCACCCAAAAGATGCAAGCCATCTCAGCGCATCGCACGCAGTACAGGGTGACGCCAGACATGTTTCCGGACAACACGCTCAAAGAGATGCTGGGTCGAGAGTACTTCGTGCGCGTCGATCCGGCGGCGCAGATGGAGACCGAGCTCTAACGGTTTCGTTGGGCTCGGTCGATCCACGAGCCGAGTCAGGGATCTTGCGGCGGGATGGCTGGCAGGAACGTCGAATGTCGGCGTCCCTGCCGGCATAACGTTCAACTAGCGCGTCAGTCTGCCGTACACGAGCGGGACGCTGTCGCCCAGATTCTCAAATCCTCGCCAGTCGGAGAACTGAGGCTTCAATGCGTCGATTGCCGATGCGGTCGCGCTCCCCACATCTTGGCCTTCCTCGATTGAGGCCTGTAGGCTGGGGACAAGAACGTGGATGAAATCCCGAGCTTCCACGATGCCGTCGTGATTGCCGATCGGTCCGTGGCCGGCCACGAATCGATCCACGTCCAGGCCGACGATCCCGTCGTCGGTGTCCGGCCAGTCTTCAGGATAGCTGTCGCCGAAGAAGGGGACGCCTTTGTCCTGGACCACGTCGCCGGTGAACGCAATCTTCGCTTCCGGCAGATGGATGATGATGTCGCCGCTGGTGTGGGCCCGACCAAAGTACCGGAGTTCGAGTTTCCGACCGCCGAAGTACAATTGCATGCTCGTCTCGAACGTGAGGTCCGGAGGCGTGATGTTCACGGTGCGCGCCTCGTCGGCCCAGGGATCGGTCGATGCGACGATCTTGTCTCGCCACACCTTGTTCCACTCCACGTCCACCATCTCGTCATAGCAGTTTTCGTGCCCGATAATCGTGGCGTCGGGAAACTCTTCGTTGCCCCATGAGTGGTCCCAGTGCGCGTGCGTGTCGATCACGTATTGGATCGGCTTGTCGGTGATGTGCTTCACATCCTGAATGAGATCGCGAGCGAAGGACGGGACCCGCAGCGAATCGATTACGAGCACGCTGGTGTCGCCGACGAGTATGCCTGCGTTCGTGAGTCCTTCGTGCAAACGGGCGAATATGCCCGTTTCCAGTTCAATCAGTTCCGTTCCGGAAGTCGTCGCCATGTATATCCTCCGATAATTATTGTTGCCGATATGGCTGAGATTGGCCTCGTGCCCTGGCCGGGCCAAGCTCGCGCGCGGGTGACCACGCGGCGTTCGAGGCGTTCGACCAATACTACACTACTCCGCCGACAGGAACCGGCAGGCGCGCCGAGTTAATTGACCGCGTTTCGGTGTGGCCGTAGAATCGCCAACAGCAAAGACATCGCGCAATGCAGACACTCCCGCGAATGGGGAGACGTCGATGCAATCGCTCTTATCGACGGATCGGAGGCAACGGTGAGTACTCAAATGCCGCTGACAGGCATCAAGGTTCTTGATTTCACACGGGCGTTTGTCGGTCCCAGTTGCACGCAGGTGCTTGGGGACATGGGAGCCGACGTGGACAAGGTCGAAAGCATCGGGTACGGCGACTTCAGCCGGCACTCGGAGGTGTTCGAGGAAACGAACGGCGAGGGCGCAGCGTTCCTGAGCCTCAATCGAAACAAGCGGAGCATATGCATCGACTTGCGCCAACCGGAGGGAAAGGAGATCGTGCTCAAGCTGGCTGAAGAGTGCGACGTGCTGGTGCAGAACTTCCGCCCCGACGTCATGGAACGGTTGGGTTTGAACTACGACGTTCTGAAAGAGCGCAACCCCGACATCATCTATGCCTCGGGCTCCGGTTACGGCTTGACCGGACCGTACAACAAGAAGGGCGGGCAAGATCTCGTCGCGCAGGCCATCTCCGGGATAACCTGGCTGTCCGGCGACCCCGGCGGGCCTCCCGTCCCGACCGGCGCCCCGGTGGGAGACCTGATCGCCGGCATGCTACTGGTGCAAGGCGTCCTGGCGGCCCTCTTGCACAGAGACCGGACCGGCGAGGGCCAGGAAGTGTCCGCCTCGATCCTGGACGGCCTACTCACGCCTCACACCGAGCGCGCCACCGCATATTTGGCCACGGGCCGTCAACCTCACAAGGCCAAGCGACCGCTATACCACTTCTACGAGACCAAGGACGACAAGCTGGTCGAGATCAGCGGTCGATTCGGCGCGAACGCATTGCCGGACGTATGCGAAGTCCTCGGCCTGCCGGACCTCTCACAAGACGAACGTTTCGATACCCCTGAGAAGATGAACTACGAGAACGGCGCCGAGCTCCAGGCAATCCTCGCCGAGCGATTCCTCACCGGGACCAGAGACGAATGGATCAAGGCTCTGGACGAAAAGGACGTCCTGTGCGGTCCCGTGTACGCCTACGACGAGGTATTCACCGACCCCCAGGTTTTGCACAACGACATGCTGCTCGAGTTCGACCACCCGCGCGCGGGCAAAGTGCGAACCGTGGGCATGCCGGTCAAGTTCACCAAGACCCCATCCGAGGTGCGATTGCCGCCGCCGATGTTGGGCCAACACACCGACGAAATCCTCGGCGGACTCGGCTATTCGGAGCAAGAAGTGAGCCGGCTTCGAGAGCGGAAGGTTGTGGGGTAGCGCCGATTGAGAGGGCTAGGCTCCATAGAGCAAGGCTCCGGCTGGGCCGCGTCCATCGCTCTCACCCCGTGCGCAGCGCGTCGGTGGGGGACATGTTGGCGGCTCGAAGGGCGGGGTAGGAGCCGGCGATGCCGCCGATGAGGATCGAGGAGACCAGGCCGCCGGCGATGGCGTATTCGGGGATGACCAGGGTCCAGTCACGCGAGATCGTGTAGATGGCCGTGGCCAGAATCCCGAAGCCGATTCCCGCGACTCCTCCGATGCCGGAGAGCAGCAGCGATTCGGACAGGAATTGGGTTGCGATGTGGAATCGCGTCGCACCCAGCGCCCGCCGCAGGCCGATCTCGTTGCGTCGCTCGATCACGGCGATTACCATGACGTTGGCAATCCCAATGCCGCCGACCAGCAGGGCGACCACTCCCAGGCCCACGAAAAGGTTCGTGAACGTGTTCTTGGTCGCCATACGGGCCTCCAGCACGTCCGAGGCGCGGCTGACCTGCACCTCTTCGGGGCTTTCGGGATTCACGGTCGCCGCCATAACGGAGCGGACGTCGTGGATGTGTTCGGGGTAGGCGCGTACGTAGATCACGTCGGCGTCGGGGTCGTGGTCGAGGAACTCCTCGGCGGCGCCGTAACCAATAATCGCGGCCCTGTCCAGGTCGGCGGCGAGGGCGAGCGGGTTGAGGATGCCGATGACGGCGAACCACTGCTCTCCCAACCACAATTGATGCTCGATCGACATGTCCCGGATTCCGAGCCGCTCGGCGGCAACAGACCCCAACACGACGGCTGGGAACTGTGACGTGACCTCGGACAGAAATGCGCCGGCCTGAATGCTGCCTTGCTGCACCTCGACCAGATTGAGGTCGGCCGCGACGATGGTTATGCCTCTGGTTCGCCCCTCGTCGATGAGATCGTTTCGATACACGCCGCCGGGGACCTTGCTCACGGTTGCGACTTCGTAGACGGGCGCGATCCGTCGAATCATGGCGGCGGCGTTCTCGGGCAGGCTTACCGGCCCTTCCTTGAAGCCTTGTCCGGCCTCGATCGTCAGGAGATTCGTGCCGAGTTCGTCCAGCTCTCTGATCAAGTCAGCGCTCCCCGACGCCGACAACCCGAGGACGCTGATCAACGCCGCTATCCCGATCGTTATCCCCAGCGCGGAAAAGGCTGAGCGAAGCCGCCTGGACCGGAGTCCCGAGCTCCCGATACGCAGCGTGTCTAACAGCCCCAGCCGGCTTTTCGGCAGGGCCAAATAACGCTCGGAGAGCTCAGTCATGCGCTACACCAGATTGAGCGCCCGTATCGGCCTCGACGCGTCCGTCCACCAACGTGACCCGTCTCGTGCACATCTCGGCCACCCCGAGATCGTGGGTTATCAGGATGACCGTCGTGCCGTCGGCATTCAGGCTGGCGAGCAATTCCATGAGCGATTCGGTGTTCCGAGAGTCGAGATTTCCCGTGGGTTCATCAGCCAACACAAATGAAGGGTCGTGGACCAGGGCCCTGGCGATCGCGACCCTCTGTTGTTCACCACCTGACAATTCGTTGGGCAGATGAGTCAGGCGGTGTGACAGGCCAACGCGTCCGAGCATCGTCTTCGCTCGGTCGGCTCGTTCTCGGGCGGGAACGCTGGAGTAGAGCAAACCATTCGCCACGTTCTCCGTGGCTGTGTCGCCCGACAGCAGGAAGAACTCTTGGAACACGAACCCAACGTATCGCGACCGTATCCCGGACAATTCCCGATCGGACAAGCCCGCGGTGTCGAGTCCGTCGATGAACACCGACCCCGAGGTCGGCTTGGTGAGAGTGCCTATGACGTGGAGGAGAGTCGACTTGCCGCTTCCGGACGCTCCGACGATCCCCAGGAATTCGCCGCGGACCACCGAGATCGATACGTCCGTGAGAGCTTCGACTGGCGGCGCTCCGGGGTAGTGCTTGCTCACGCGCCAGAGTTCGACCGCGTAGGACGCTGTGTCGCCATGGTTGCCTGTCATT
>DCWO01000057.1:10710-10909 GCA_002328865.1 Dehalococcoidia bacterium UBA2160
GGACGAACCGCAGGTTCTTCATCTCGGCACAACGACTTCTGCGTCGGCCTCGAGGCCCGGACCAGTCACCTCGACCCATCCGTCAGCGTAGACGCCAACCTCCACGGGTACGAGCCTTGTGGCGGCAGAAGAGTCCCGCACCTCGACTGCGTATCCGCCGCCCAGCAGCGCCAGCTGTAGACCGTCAGCGAAAGTGATG
>DCWO01000022.1 GCA_002328865.1 Dehalococcoidia bacterium UBA2160
CCACTTTCGCTGACGGTCTACAAGTTGGCATGAACCAGTGGCTCAGACCGTCTTTAGTCGCTATGGCGTCCCAAAGACGGTCCGGCTCGACGGCGAGTTGACGCTTCCACACCATCTTGATGTTGCTCAGATAGATTCCCGCATTGGCGACGTGGTTCATGGCTATCTCGCACAGTCATGACGGATCATCCTGGACGTAGCACGATGCCCGTGATCGGAACAGGGGACGCGCGCACTAAGCAGCGCACCAGTTCTACTTTGATATTGTGCGGGTGAGGCGGCGGCGTCGCAACCAATCGGCGCAATACGGACACGTCGTATCGACGAGTCGTCGCGAATTACGACGTGGGTTGAGGCCGGCGGCAAGCGCCCAAGGCGTGGCGCCAATCGCGACAGAACGAATCGCCAATCGGTTGGGGTCGTTGGCAACGAACGAGCTCAAGGAGCGGTGAACGTCGATGAAGTGGACCCGTTCGCGTTTCCCTCCATCGACGTTCGGAGATCTATGCCTCGGCGCGTTCCTCGATGACTTTGTCCGTGACCGCCTTGAAGATGCCATACGGTCGTGCGCCCGTGAAGAGGACGTTGCCGATGATGAAGCCGGGGATGCCGGTGATGCCGTAGTCCACGGCCTCCTGGAACTGGCCCATCACCGTTTCCTCGTAATGCCGGGATTCCAGGCACTCGTGTAGGTCTTTCCAGTCCAGCTCGCACTCCTCCGCGACGTCGCGGATCACGTCGAAGTCACCGAGGTTCTTCGAGTCCTCCCACAGGGCCTTGTACATGCCCAGATGAAACTCGTCGAATTTGCCCTGCCCCTTGGCGAACTCCGTGGCCTCCAACGCGTACATCGTGTACGGAGTCAGCGGGGCGCGGCGCATGATGAGTCCAGCTTCTTCGGCGGAGCTCTTCAGCGGCTCGCCCAGGGGACCGCCTGGCTCCTCGCCAGGCTTGAGCTTGCGAGGCCGCCCCTCCTTCGGGATGTCCGGGCGCAGCAGGAACGCCTTGCCCTCGATCTCGACGTTGTCGTAGTCCTCGCGCAGTCGGTCGACCCGTTCCAGGCCGATGTAGCACCAGGGTCAAATATAGTCGTAATAGACTGTGACCTTGACCGGCTCCGACTGAGTCGCTCCGTTTGACGTTGTCATCCGTCCTCCTCCCGTTGCCCTCGGTTCCGAATTCTGTTGTTTGGGATCGCGGTGAGCCCGTTCCTCCCGTTCGTGGGGACCCTGTTTTCTCCGTTCGTGGTGAGCTTGTCGAACCACTCACCCCCGATCATGATTCGTTTGACCCACCCATTCTACGCGACGGGTCAACTACAGCTTCCGCGGCGACCCGCCGTCGATGTTGATGATCTCTCCGGTGATGAACCTTGCATCGTCCGAAGCCAGGAACAGGACGAGGTTCGCCACGTCGATCGGGTATCCTGGGCCGTCGAGGATCTGGGTAAAGTCGAACATCGCCTTGAACACGTGTTCCTCGCCGCCGCCGGTCGCGCCGGGGGTGATCACCTGGCCGGGTCGGACGCAATTAACCCTGATGTTGTCCTTTCCGCCAATGCTTGCGGTGTATCGGGTGAACGCGTCGACTCCGGCTTTGGCCACGTAGTACGAAGACGACGGCACTCTGCCGGTGATGTCGTACATGCTCTTGCTGAATCCAACCACGGCCGCGACCGACGACATGTTGATCACCGAGCCGCCTCCGGCCGCCACCATGTGTGGCCAGACGGCCCTGGACATGTAGAACGTGCCGTTCAGATTCACCCTGAGGACCGTGTCCCAGAGCTCGTCGTCCTCGTCCGGGAAGTTCTGTCCTCCGCCGAATCCGGCGTTGTTGAATAGGATGTCGACCGTGCCGTACGTGTTCAATGCCTTGTCGACAGCCGAATCCACGATCGAACGTTCCATCACGTCGCATCGTATGAACGTCGCGTCGCCGCCTTCGCTTCGTATCGCGTCCTGAACTTTCCGCCCCTCGTCTTCTCGCCGCGCCATGATCGCCACCTTGGCGCCCTCTTTCGCGAAGAGATGGGCCGTCGACTCGCCGATGCCGCTGTTCCCGCCAGTGATAATCGCTACCTTGCCGTCCAATCTTCCTGCCATATTCTCCCTCTGTTTGTCGTGTTTCGATTCCGGACTTGGACCGACCCGTGATCGCAGGGCCGGATTGGTTTGCGTTACGCCTGAACTTTCGCATTGATGCCGCCGCAGGCTGGCTCAGACACTACAAGCGAGGGCGGACGTTGTCAAACGCGGCCAGTTTCGCGATTCGCCCTGTTCCCCGTGAACGCAATCTCAAGATCGGATAACATGGAGTCAAAGCACAGAACGTCGGATATCGGAGGTCGTCAGCCACATGAGCTCCCGTCAATACAAGGTCATCGGGACCGGGACGCCTAAGCTGGAAGGCGTCGACAAGGTGACCGGCCGAGCGGTGTTCGGCGCCGACGTCAAGCTGCCTCGCATGCTGTTCGGCAAGGTGCTTCGCAGTCCTCATGCGAACGCGATCATCTGGTCGATCAACGCCGACGAGGCCGCGGCGTTGCCCGGAGTTCGGGCCGTCGTGACCGGCGCCGACTTCCCGGTCCTCGTTTCCGGCGAGCCAGGTTCTCAGGGGCCAATCACGGAAGCCAATCGATATCACGGGCAAGAGGTCATCGCCAGGGGCAGGGTACATTTCCACGGCCAGCCGGTGGCCGCGGTAGCCGCGACGTCCGCCGAGATCGCCGAAGAGGCGCTGGACCTGATATCGGTCGAGTACGAGGTGCTTCCGCCGATCCTGACCACCGAAAAGGCGATGGAACCGGACGCCCAGCTTCTGCACCCGGAGCTCCACACCAAGAGCGAAGAAGGAACGCACGATCGGCCCAGCAACGTCGCCGAGCATCTTCGGTTCGAACGAGGGAGCGCCGACGACGGGTTTGCACAGGCCGACGTTGTCGTCGAGGAGAGCTTCGCGACACAGGTCGTACACCAAGGCTACATCGAGCCGGAATCCGAGACCGCGCTGGCGCATCTCGACGGCCGGGTCGAAGTCTGGGCCAACACGCAGTCGATATTCCATTGGCGGACCAACCTGGCGACCATACTGGGAATCCCGCTGACCGACGTCACGGTCTATCCGACCGAGATCGGCGGAGGGTTCGGCGGCAAAGAGACCGTTCGGGCATCAGCCCTGTGCATCGCGTTGTCTCGGCAGTGTTTCCTGCCGGTGCAGATCAGGTTCGACCGCGAGGAGGTTCTGAGGGCCACGGGCCCGGGCAACGCGACGCGCTCCACGATCAAGATCGGCGCGCGATCCAACGGCGAGATCGTAGCGATTCAGGCGCGCATGGTCTTCGACGCCGGGGCGTTCCCTGGCGCGCCGCTGAGCTCCGCCGTTCGCCGGGTGTTCTCGGTTTACCGGACGCCCAACCTGCTGGTGGACGCGTTCGACGTCGTGACCAACAAGCCGCATGTAGCGGCATACCGAGCCCCCGGCGCTACGCCCACAGCATTTGCCGTGGAGTCCGTGATCGACCAGGTGGCCGACGCTTTGGACGTCGACCCGTTGGAGTTTCGGCTGCAGAACGTGTCGCGCCCAAACGATCCGATGCTCGACGGCGCACTCTTGCCCGACGTGAATCTCGTCGAGGTGCTCGAACGCGTCAAAGCGCATCCATGCTGGGCCAACGCGGTAGACGGGCCCAACCGTGGGCGCGGCCTCGCGCTCGGTATGTGGACCATGCCCGGAGGCACGATGAGCTGCCACGTCGCGCTCAACGCCGACGGCACGGTCACGCTGGTCTCGGGCGCAATCGACCTGTCCGCTTCGCGCACGAGCCTCGGGATGATCGCGGCGGAGGCGCTGGGTCTGGCGTTGGATCGGCTCCGAGTGTCCATTGGCGGCACCGACACCGTGTCTCACGCAGACGGCAGCTCAGGTGACAAGGTCACTTACATCATGAGCGTCGCGGTCAACCGAGCATGTGACGCTTTGATTGCCTCTCTCAAGGATCGAGTCGCCGACCGATTCGGCGTCGATGTTGACGACGTGTCGTACGACGCGGGCATGTTCAGCGTGGAAGAGGTTCCCGAGATGCGCGAGTCGCTCGTCGATCTCGCGCGAAGATCTGTGCGGCGAGACGGCCCCGCCATGGGATTCGGCAGTGCGGGGGAGTGGCCCGGCGAAGAAGCTGTGGCGCCCAACGCGGCAGCCCACGTCGCCGACGTCGAGGTCGATCCGGAGACCGGCAAGGTGCAGGTGCTCGCGTACACGGCGTTCCAGGATGTCGGGCTCGCGATCAATCCGGACCAGGTCGAAGGGCAGATGCAGGGCGGCGCGACCCAGGGCATGGGATGGGCGCTGTCTGAGGAATATCTGTTCGATGACGAGGGCGTGCTCCTCAACGCGAGCCTGCTTGACTACCGGCTTCGCACGTCGCTGGACGTCCCGTCGATCGGCGCTGAGATCGTCGAGCTGCCGTCGCGCGATCATCCTCTAGGCGTCCGAGCGGTCGGGCAAGTTCCCATCGTGCCGCCAGCCGGCGCAATCGCCAACGCGATTCATCGGGCCGTCGGTGTGCGGATGCGCGTGTTGCCGATGAATCCCCAGGCCGTGCGCCGGGCCCTCGACGATACCCGCCCTTGAACGTGGCGCCATCCGACCGCTAAAGCGGCGCGCTGTCTGCCCTGTGGTAGACTACCGAAACGGAAGCGCGCTCCACCGCGAAGAGTGGATTTTGCGGACTTGATCCAAGCGAGATTCGACCGACCGACGTTTGACGCTTCAAACAGGCGGAGGGCAATGTCATGCCGACCAATGTACCGCCACAGTACCGAAAAGTTGAAGATCGATATCGTGAAGCCGAGACCACTCAGGCGAAGATAGCCGCTCTGCAAGAGATGCTGTCCATCATGCCCAAGCACAAGGGCACGGACCATCTGAAGGCGCAACTTCGGACGCGGCTGTCCAAACTGATGGCGGAGCTCGAGGGCCCCAGCGCCGGGAAGTCCGGAGGCAGGGCCGAGCCCTTTTCGCTCCCCAAAGAGGGCGGCGGCCGGGCCACCCTGATCGGTCCGACCAATGTCGGCAAGTCCCTCCTGCTGAACAAAGCAACAGGCGCCAAAACCAAAGTCGGCGCCTACGCACTCAGCACGCAAGAGCCTGTCCCCGGGATGCTGCCGTACAAAGACATCCACGTCCAGCTCGTCGACACCCCGCCGATCTCCAATCCGGGCACGCAGGGAAGGTTGTACGGGCTGCTGCGGAGCACCGACGTTTTCGTTGTCGTCGTCGACCTGTCGCTCGACGCCATGGAGCAAGTCCGGGAGGTTTGCGCGGCTCTGGGCGAGTGGGATTTTCGAATGTTGGCCAAAGACGAACCGAGCCCCGAAGACGACTACTGGAAGTCCAAGCCCACGATCTTGGTCGCCAACAAAGCCGACGTTCACGGCGCACTGGACCAGTACCAGATCCTCGAGGACGAATACGGCTCCCGATTCCCGGTCATCATGGCCAGCGGTGAAGAAGGAGTCGGCCTCGACGAATTGGCGGAGGCGGTTTTCGACGCGCTTCAGGTGATGAGGGTCTACACGAAATCGCCGCGTGTGAAGCTCGAAGATTTCGAACGGGTCAACCCGCTGGTTCTGCCGATCGGCAGTACGGTGATCGAAGCCGCGTCACAGCTCCACAAGGACTTCGGCCAGAACCTCAAATACGCCGTGCTGTGGGGTCAGTCGAGCAAGTTCGAAGGGCAGAGGGTCGGGCGAGAACACCCGCTCGTCGACGGAGACGTGATCGAGATTCACGGGTCGTAACCGGTGGAAAAGAAACATCCCCCGACTGCGGACGAGCTGCCGGGGGATGTTGTATTGCCCTCTCCTGCGCCACGGATTCTGAGTTGAAGGAAGGTGAATCCGGTAAGGTTCTCGGCATACGGGAGAAACTGGTTTGTGGCGTCTCGGAGTGGGCAGAGACGGTTTTTCTTTATGCGGTAACCCGGCTGGCATACCTCCCCAAGGCGCCTGTTCCCGACGGCGGAGTCATCGAACGTGCCGCTCCGGCAACCAGTTGCGCCGCAGCATCGACGCTCAGATGATCCATGCTCACACATATATCATATTGCGTTTGGTCCATCGGGTCAATGCCGAATAATCCCTGGTGCACTGCCACGAATTTTCGCTCTTCCTTTCGGACGATGGCGGATGCGGTCTTCAGATCGGTTCCATCGGCCTCTTGAACGTCCAGGACCCGGTGCTGGTGCGTTTTGCGTGTGAAGACGTGCAATGCCTGCCTCGCTTTCGGCGCGAACAGATGGCTGCCGTGCCCGTGGATGACCGCGTCGCGATCCGCGGCAACGGAAGCGATGGCGGCGCGGAGGCCGTTTACGTACTCTTCTCTGGTGAGACACTCGGGCGGCCCGACGTACTGGTCCATGGAGAGTGCCCCTGACCACTCCGCCGACGCGTCGAAAGTCCCGTATCGCTCCAACGGGCCGCTCATGGCGCGAATGAACTTGGCCCAGATGGACCGGTAGCTGGATTCGAGTGACTCCAATTCCCCGACGGATCGTCCAAGCACCCGACAGAGTGCGCGCGTGATCTCGGCATCGACGGCCTCCACCTGGAGTAGCCGCGAGACAGCGTGAGCCACTCGCTCGGAACCGCTGCCAGGCGCCCCGGTGACGGTGACCAACGGCAGAGGCGGTTTCGCGTTCGGAGACATCGTTCGGCTGCGGTAGTCCGCGACTCCCAAGCCCAAGTATTTGGACCGGATAGGCGAACCGTCAGGGCGAGTGCAGCGTTTGCGGCCGTTCCAAGACACGAACCCGAGTTTCGCGAATAGTCGCAACGCCGGTGTATTGCCCTCAGGTATGCTCACCCAGGCGCGTTGAACGGGGTAGTCGGAAAAGAGGCGGTCCAACAACTGCATCGCGGTTGACGCCCCGTAGCCGTGGCGCCAGAGGTCTTTCCGCCCGATCAACAGCGAAAGCTCGGCGTTGCCTTCGCCATCGAACAGCGCCTGCACCTCGCCGATGTGGCCGTGCTCCTCGGTGTGCACGGAGTATATGAGGCGTTGGCGGTCGTCGCGGAACAATCGATTCCAGTCCGCGTCGGAGGCATCGATCATAAGCGCCGGTTCGTATCCTCGGTGGACCGGGTCGCCACATTCGTAGTGGCCGAACCAACGCTCGGCAACATCCTCGACCGCGAGCCACTCCGCGATGCGTTTGACGTCGTCTCTCGAAACTGACTGCAATTGGACATTCGGAAGCATCGTCTACCTCCTGTTATGGCTAATCGTTTACCAGTCCGTGTTGGTCCGCATTCTGGCTGCCGTGGCCTGTCTCTCTTTCACCAATGCTTCGGTCACCTGATGCGCTCTTCGAGACATGACCTGAAACAAGGATTGCATGACGACGAAGCCGATGAGCGGATTGCTGTCGAGCGACCTGCGCAGCAACGACGCGTCGATGGCTATCAGGCGGCAGTCGTGCCATGCCGACGCCGAGAGCACGTACCGAAACGGCTCCATCATTGCAGACCACCCGACGATCTCTCCGCGACCGCAAAGCGCAACGGTCGTGCTTCGCGGTTGTCCGGCGTGGGGCGCCCGCATCGAGGTTTGGAGGGCGATCAAACCGTCCGTCACAATGTACAGCCACGCCGCGTTATGCCCTTGCGCGAACAACATAGCGCCCTCGCCGACTCGCGAATCCACGCACATGTTGGCTATGGACGATAGGTCCCCGCTGGAAAGTCCGCTGAACAGCTCGCTCTCTCTAAGTGGAAAGATGCTGTCGATCATCTGGACCGGTCACCCCCCGCCTCAGACCAATCCCACCAAAGTCCGGTGGGTGAAGCATAGGCAGATGACGAGGTAATGTCAACATTGTTCCGTAGTTCACAACCGTTTTCGTCGGCATTCATGAATCAATGGACAGCAAAACCGCAACAATCCCACGAACGGGCTTAGTCGTTGCGGAATTCGTTTGACAGGGGCGAAGGCCGATGCTAGCCTCACCCACGTCAGGGAGTCCTGAGGATCCCTAATGGGTTATCTCCGATAACGCTGCCTGAGCACCGGTCAACAATCGTTTTGTTTCCTGACCGTCCAGGTTATCGAAAGCGCCGGACTTCTGGATGACAATCGCGAGATTCAGTGAAGTAGAGTTGATTGAGTGGAGAGCGACGGAAGCCTCTTAGTAGGGATTGCAGTTATCTTCGTTACGGCGTTCCTTGGAGGGCTGGCCGCCAGGGTGATGCGGCTGCCGGCGCTATTGGGCTTTATTGCGGTCGGCATTGTGGTCGGGCCGACCGGACTCCGGATCATCGACAACCCAGATGTCGTCCAGACGCTGGCTGAGATCGGCGTCATTCTCCTCCTGTTCTCAGTGGGCATCGAAGTGTCCCTACGCGACCTGCGCGAGCTCGGTAGGTCCGTCATGCTGATTGCCGTTGGTCAGTTGCTAGTCACCATGGGGTTGGCGTTCCCCATCGGGATGCTCCTCGGGTGGCTGCCCGAACAAGCCGCCGTCTTCGGCTTTGTCGTGTCTTTGAGCAGCACAATCGTCGTGTTGAAGACACTGAACGATCGGGCCGAGCTTAGGAGCCTCCACGGTCGAATTCTGACGGGCATCATGTTGGTGCAGGATCTGGCGTTCATACCGATGATGGCGATCCTGCCCGCTCTCGGCGGCGACGGCGAAGAAGTTGTGCGTGAAATCGGGTTCGGCATGGGCAAGGCGATGGCCGTCCTGGCGGCGACCGCCATTTTGGGCATCAAGGCGCTCCCCTGGCTATTGAACCGAGTGGCCAATCTCGGCTCAAGGGAGGTCTTCATCCTGATGTTGGTGGCCATAACATTTGTCACGGCATCCGTCACACACGCGGCAGGGTTGTCGGCGGCCATGGGAGCGTTCTTGGCCGGGCTGGTCCTGGACGAGTCGGAATTCGGACACAGAGCTTTGTCGGAGATCATCCCGATCCGCGACAGCTTCTCGTCACTGTTCTTCGTGACACTTGGGATGCTCGTCGCCCCGGAGTTTTTGCGAGATAACATCGGAACGGTCCTCATCGTCTCGGCGGTGGCGATCTTTGTGAAAGCGCTCTCCACGATGGGCCTGGCACGGGCGGCTGGATACCTCGCGCCGACGGCGGTGATGACCGGGTTGGGGATGGTCCAGATCGGAGAGTTCAGCTTTGTAATCGCTCGAACTGCGACGGATCTGGGCGTGTTTGGGCAAGACATGCTTTCGCTGACAGTCGTCTCGGCTGCGATCACCATGGCGTTGACGCCCGGGATCATGGCAGGGGTGTCCCGAATTCTCGGAGCGCTGTCGAGCAGGGTCGCTGTTTTGCAGAGTTACCGACCCGACAACCTCGATCCGGACGCGACTGTGCCGCACATGACGGGACACGCCATCGTGTGCGGACTTGGTCGAGTAGGGGAGTTGGTTGAACAAGCTCTGGAGGAACATTCCGTGCCTACGACGGCGATCGAATTGGATCCTCAGATCGTCGAGCGTCACCGAGCGAAGGGCGGCGTGGTGATCCACGGGTCGAGTGGGAGCGACACGGTTCTCGACGCCGCACATGTCCGACATGCCAGACTGATGGTGATCACGACGGGCGACCCGACGACAACGTATATGACCGCCCAACACGCGCTCCAGCTAAACCCGGAAATCGATATCGTCGCCCGTGCTTACTGGCGCGGTGAAGGTGAGAGATTGCAGTCGCTCGGCGTACATCAGGTTGTGTGGCCCGCGATGGAGGCCGGGTTGGAGATGCTCCGCCATTCACTGGCGCACTACTCCGTCGACCTGCCCGAAGTCGATGCGTTGCTGGACGGCATGCGCGAAAACCTTAGCCTGGGAGCTCGACCCGAATGGGAAGACGTATTGCCTCCGGACGGGCAGGGTCCGGGCGTTCGAGGAGAGGGTGGAGATCAGGGCGATCCTTCGCCGGCCTGATCCCGCGGGTCGATCTCGTCGCCACCCAACCTACTGCTTCACCAGCCCGATCGTAGCCTCGATGCCGTCGAAACGATGACTCTCCTGCGATGCACCGGCAGGCGGCGCCGCGTTCACGAGCTCGGTCGAAAGCGTCTCCTGTCGGATGTAGTCGCCGTGTGCGCTAACGATTGCGCTCAGTTCGTCTTCGCCATCGTAGTAAGTGACGATATGGTCGGCGATGTCGAAGCCTGCGTCCCGTCTCATGCCCTGAATGCGATGCACCAGCTCCCGCGCCTGGCCTTCCAGCTTGAGTTCGGGCGTGATCGTCGTGGTCACCGCCACAGTGTAGCCTGCCTCGGTGGATGTCGCGTAGCCCTCCTGGTCCCCGCGGGACACGAGCACCTCCTCGGGCTCGAGCAGGAAACCGTCGATCTCCACCTGGCGCCCCGATTCCACAAGCGATGCGACTTCCGCCGCGTTGGCGGTGGACAGACTTCGGGTGATCCTCGGGAGGTCTCGGCCGTACTTGGGTCCGAGGATGGGCATGTTCGGTTGAAGCGCGACCGACGCGACTTCCGAGTCATTTTCGATAGCCTCGATGCGCCGGACGTTCAGTTCGTCCATCACCTGAGGAGCGACGAGATCGAGAAGCTGCGTCTCCTCGGGTGTGCGCGTCCTTACCAGAGCGACCTCCACCGGCTGGCGGACCTTGATGCCGGCCTTGCTTCTGGCAGCGCGGCCCAGGCTCGAGAACCGCATGGCCAGCCGCGTCACTTGCGAAAGCTGATCGTCGATCAGCGCTGGGTCCGCCACGGGGTAGTCGTCCAGGTGGATGCTCTCTTTGCCGAGGCCTTGCCCCTTGACCAGGTTCTGGTACATTGCCTCGGTCAAGAACGGGATGATGGGCGCCAGAAGTCGGGACAGCGTCGTCAGCACCTCGTAGAGCGTGGCATACGCCGACAGCTTGTCCTGATCGCCTGCATCGCTGTTTTGGCTGACGAGCCCGCTCTTCCAGAACCTGCGCCTGCTCCTGCGGACGTACCAGTTCGACAACGATTCCACGAACGCCTCGGCGCCTCGCGCGGCATCTTGGGGCACGAAGTTCTCGAGGGCGTGCGTAACGTCGCCGACGAGCCGGTTCAACTCGGACAGAATCCACCGGTCCAACTCGGCCCGTTCGGACACCGGCGGCGCTGGTGTTTTCGGATCGTACTGGTCGATGTTGGCGTACGTGACGAAGAACGAGTAGACGTTCCACAGCGGGATGATGAACCGTCGCCTGACCTCGTCTCCCGTGCCATAGCCGAAGTTGATGTTGGCGGCGGGGTCAACTCGCGCAAACAACCACCGCATCGTGTCGACGCCCATTTGGTCGGCGGCGTCCTCGAACCAGATGGCGTTTCCGGCGCTCTTGTGCATCTCCTCGCCGGTCTCGTCTCGCATCATCGCGTAGCTGAAGACGTTGCGGAACGACGCCGTGTCCTCGAGCACCGTGCCCATGGTCAGCATCGAATAGAACCAGTTTCGGAACTGGCCGGGAAAGCTCTCCGATATCCAGTCGGCGGGGAACCACTCGCTCCACCGCTCTCGGTCGTGCCGGTACCCGAGCGTCGAGAATGGCACGATTCCGGCGTCGAGCCACGGGTTGCCGACGTCCTGGATGCGGGACACGTCAGCGCCGCATTTCTCGCAGCGGATCTTGACGGCGTCGATCCACGGGCGGTGCGGCGAGTGCCCCGCGAACTTGTCCCACCCCTCGATGGCGCGCTCCTCCAGCTCCTTCTCGCTGCCCATGACCTCGAAGTGACCGCAATCCTCGCACTTGAAGATCGGTAAAGCCAATCCGAAGTAGCGTTTCTTGGAGATCATCCAGTCGTCCATGTTGTCGAGCCAGTCCAATTCGCGCTTCATCCCGAATTCCGGCGCCCAACGGATGCTTCGCGTCACCCGTTTGAGCGGCTCGCGGACCGGGTCCATCGCGATGAACCACTCGTCCACCAGCCTGAAAACGAGCTCGGTTCCGCAGCGCCAGCAGACCGGATAACGATGCTTGTACTGTTCGAGATGGTAGAAGACGCCCTTCGATTTCAGGCTTTCGTAGATCGTCTCGTTGGCTTCAAAGACGCTCACTCCGGAAAGCTCGCGGAAGCCGTCGAGGAACACGCCGAAGTCGTCCAGCGGAGCGATGACTGCCAGGCCGTTCTCTTTGCCGAGAGCGAAGTCCTCTTTACCCGCCCCCGGGGCGGTGTGAACGATGCCAGTGCCTTCGTCCTCGGACACCTCATCCCAGCAGACGACGCGGTGCTCGACTCCAGCTTGGGCCGGCAGCTCGTCGAACGGGCCGCGGTATTGCAGGCCTTCGAGCTTGGCGCCCGGCATCTCCTCGAGAACCTCGTGCTCTCCTCCCAGCGCCGACAGCCTGCCCTTGGCCAAGTAGAGGACGTCGTCCCCCTGTCGGACTTTGACGTAGGTGAGCTCCGGATGCACCGCCGCCGCAACGTTCGATGTCAGCGTCCACGGCGTTGTGGTCCAGATTAGCAACGACTCGCCCGCACGGTCGGTGAGCGGCAGCTTGATGAACAGGCCGGGGTGGACGATCTCGCGATAGCCCTCCGTGACGATCTCGTGCTCGGACAACCCCACGCTGCATCGAGGGCACCACGGCATGACGTCGTTGCCTTCGTAGAGCATGCCTTTCTCGTGGCACGTCTTGAGGAAGTACCAGATGGAGTAGTTGTTCTCGTCGGACATCGTGTGGTACGAGTCGTCCCAGTCCATCCAATAGCCGAGTCGTTTCGACTGCTCCGTGATGATGCCCGCGAACCTCTCGACCCGTTGTTTGCACAACTCCACGAACTTGTCGATTCCGTAGTCCTCGATGTCCAGCTTGGACTTGAACTCGAGCTCTTTTTCGACCTCGACTTCAATCCACAGCCCCTGTCCGTCGAAGCCGTTTTGGAAGCGCTGCCTGTAGCCTTGCATGTTCCGCAAGCGCAGGAAAAGGTCCTTGTAGCTGCGGCCCCAGGCGTGGTGGACGCCCATCGGATTGTTCGCAGTAATCGGACCGTCGATGAAGGAGTAGCGTTTGTCGGAGCCTTCATTGCGCTCCAGGTATTTCCGCGGAATGCCGTGTTCGTCCCACCAGAAGAGCAGTTCCATCTCCATGGCAGGGAAGTCCATCTTCGAATTGACAGGCTCGAACATTTTCCAGACTCCTTTCAGACTGTCTCCTCACCCACGTGCGAGCGTGACTCTACGCCGCTCTCGCCACCAGCCACATCGCCGGCGAATCGAAGCTGAGCGGGACGAGCTCTGCAAGCGAGCCGTCCTCGACGCTGTATCCACCCAGATACTCCCAACCCGACTCTTCGACGACCTCCACGAGCTCGTGCAGGCTGTAGACCCTGTGCGCCATAGTGATGCCCAACCTGTGCTTGATGTTTTCGCCGCCGCCCTCGTAGAAATCCCACGTATTGTCGATCGTCGAATTCTCGAAATCGAACGACCGCCGTTGGATGATTCGAATGTCCCCGGCCTTGTCCAGACCCTCGGGCTCGAAGTTGCGAACAACCCAATCGCGGTTGACGGTCTGGATCACGAACACGGCGCCATCCCTCACGAGCCGGCGGTAACCGCGAAACATCGTCAGGTCGCCCTCTTTGCCGTAATAGCCGTGGGACGTGAACAGGTTGACCACGGCGTCGAATGGCTCAGCATCGGCAAGCACCTCATCGATGCGCTGAGCATCGCCCACGACGAACGTCGAATCGAGCCCCGCCTGCTCAGCCTCTCGCACGGCCGCCTGAACGAACAGCGGAGACAGATCCAGCCCGGTGACCTCGTACCCGAGCTTGGCCAGCGGAATGGCGTGTCGCCCGATGCCGCAAGGAGCATCCAGCAGTCGCGATCCAGGGGCGGCGCCGTGCTCGGACAGCAGCCTAACCACAGTCGCCACCTCTGCTTCAGCACGAGCCCGAGCGGCCTCTAAGAACGGCAGGTACAGCTCCGCGTAGTCGATCATCAGCCGGTTGGTCCAATGGGTTTCCTGGTCGGGTGATTCCATCGTCATCTCTCACTCACGCGAAAACGGTCGCCAACATTCCAACCGCGCCCTTTTGTCCTTTCGGTCCCTTGCGTCCCTCTGGCGTTGCCAAGCATGGTGCGCCTGGCGAATCTTTGCTCTCACCGCTCACGAATCGCAGCGGCAGACCGTTGTAATTGCGAAAAACAAAAACTCCCGTCTCTGCGAGGGACGGGAGCTTCGGAATGCGAAACTATGGCTGACCTTGCGGTCCCGCGGTACCACCCTTGTTCCCCGCCCCAGATATATCAGGGGGCGGGACACTCAGTGTCCGACGGCTCGAAGGCGATCGGACCGCCCGGTTAACGGTGGGCGAATTCGTCGGAGTCTACTTGGACAGCCGCGACGATGCGGGCCTATCCGTTCGGTCCGAGGCTCGGGAGGGATATTCGGAGGATGCCACGGCGTCTGCTCTCACCATTGGCGCCGCCTGGGGCGGGCCTTGCCAGACTCGCTTTGCCGCGCTGACCTCGTACTCGTCTCCGTCTGCGCCTGTGCTATTCGCTTCCGAGGGCTTCTGTCATCGACAGCCAAGCCTCTCGGTACAAGACAGCTTAGTGAACCGTCTGCGAACGTGTCAAGGAAGACGCGCAGAGCTGTGGATGTGCAACGATTATG